>DATMMM010000316.1:0-17239 GCA_035569735.1 Allostellaceae bacterium
GCCTGCTCACCCCGAGACCCTAGCTAGATTGGCGCGAGGAAACTTCCACCCTACAGCCTGCACGGGAGCGCAGCCATGCCCCTCTGTCATGATGGTCCCCTGCGCTCCCACTCGAAGCGCGGCGATATATCGGCCTTTGGACGCCGGGCGCCGAGACGCCATAATGCCGACGACACAATGGACTAGCGCCAATGGGCGATTTCGCCGAGGCATTCCACACCGCCGGACGGCTGATCCTCGAGCGCGATCCCCAGCTGATCGCGATCGTGCTGCTGTCGCTACGCGTGAGCCTCAGCGCCGTGGCTCTGGCGACGCTCATCGGCTTGCCGCTGGGCGCGCTGCTGGCGCTCGCACGCTTTCCCGGGCGGGCCGGCGTCGTCGTCCTCCTCAATGCCTGCATGGGATTTCCGCCGGTGATCGCCGGCTTGGTGCTCTATCTCCTGCTCTCGAGAGCGGGGCCGCTGGGAAGCTGGGGCCTGCTGTTCACGCCGGCGGCGATGGTAATCGCGCAGTGCGGGCTGGTGACGCCGATCATCGCGGCGATCACGCGCCAGCTCGTCGAGGATCTCTGGGCGGAGCACCGCGAGCAGCTCAAGTCCCTGGGCGCCGGCCGGGTTCGCGCGGCGGCGACCCTGCTCTGGGATGTGCGGCTCTCGCTCGGCACCGCCGTCCTCGCGGGCTTCGGCCGGGCCAGCGCCGAGGTCGGCGCCATCATCATCGTCGGCGGCAACATCTCCGGCGTCACCCGCACCATGACGACCGCGATCGCGCTCGAGACCAGCAAGGGCGATTTGTCGCTGGCGATGGCGCTGGGATTGGTGCTGTTGACGTTGGCACTGGGCGTGAACAGCGCGGCCGAGATCGCTGGCCAGGCGCTGCGCCGGAGCGCGGGCTAGCCCCGATGCACGGCTCGCCCTCGATCCTGCCGCTGCGCCTGGAGCACCTTGCGTTCGCCGCGGGGAGAGAGCGTCTGATAGACGGCATCACGGCCCGTCTCGATGCTGGGCCGCGCACCGTGATCCTCGGACACAACGGCGCCGGCAAGAGCCTGCTGCTGCGCCTCTGTCACGGGCTCCTGGCGCCCAGCGAGGGCCGCGTGCTCTGGTCGGAGCACGGTCTCGGCAGCGAGTGGGTGCGCCGGCGCCAGGCCATGGTGTTCCAGCACCCGGTGGTGCTACGGCGATCCGCGCGGGCGAACGTGACCTATGGATTGGCGCTCGCGGGCGTCTCCTTGCGGGAGCGGCGCCGGCAGGCGGAGAAGGCGCTCGCCGAGGTCGGGCTGGCGGCGCTCGCCGATCGTCCCGCGCGTGCTCTTTCCGGCGGCGAGCGGCAGCGGCTGGCGCTGGCGCGCGCCTGGGCCTTGCATCCGGAGGTGCTGCTGCTCGACGAGCCCACCGCGAGCCTCGATCCCGCGGCGACGCGCGCGGTCGAGACCGTGATCGCGGCCTTCGACATGGCCGGCACCAAGATCATCATGACCACCCATGATTTGAGCCAAGCCCGCCGGCTCGCGGACGAGGTGCTGTTCCTGCACAAGGGCCGGCTGCTGGAGCACGCGCCCGCCCGCGAATTCTTCGAGCGGCCGCGGACGCCGGAAGGCCGCGCCTATATCGCCGGCGATTTGTCATGGTGACCGGCACCCGGGAACGGAGGACACAATGAAACGAGGCCTCGCGCTGCTCGCGCTCATCCTCGGAGCTGCGCTCGCGTCGATGTGGGCGGCGAGCGCCGCCGACGAGAAATTCATCACGGTGGCGTCGACGACCTCGACGGAAAATTCCGGCCTGTTCACTTACCTGCTTCCCGCCTTCACCCAGGCGACGGGCATCGAGGTGCGGGTGGTGGCGGTCGGCACGGGCCAGGCGCTCGCGATCGGGCACCGCGGCGATGCCGACGTGGTGTTCGTGCACGACCGCTCGGCCGAGCTCAAGTTCGTCGCGGCGGGCGACGGCGTCGGACGCCGCGAGGTCATGTACAACGATTTCGTTGTCGTGGGTCTCGCGAGCGATCCCGCTGACATCGCGGGGCTCAGCGACGCCGTTGCCGCCTTCAAGAAGATCGCCGCGGCCAAGGCACCCTTCCTCTCGCGCGGCGACAAGAGCGGCACCAACGAGGAGGAGCTGAGGCTGTGGGCCGAAGCCGGTGTCGACGTGAAAGACCGCGGCAACGGCTGGTACCGGGATACCGGCTCCGGCATGGGCGCCACGCTCAACACCGCCGTGGCGATCGGCGCCTATACGCTCGCCGACCGCGGCACCTGGCTCAGCTTCAAGAACCGCCCGGACCTCAAGATCGTAGTCGAGGGCGACAAGCGGCTCTTCAATCAATATGGCGTGATGCTGGTGAATCCCGAGCGGCACCCCACCGTCAAACGCGAGTGGGGCCAGGAATTCATCGACTGGCTCACCTCGCCCGCGGGCCAGCAGACCATCGCCGGCTACAAGATCAACAGCGAGCAGTTGTTCTTCCCGAACTACAAGCCGCCGGGTTCTTGAGCCCGCGCGGGTGCGCCCGGGCGGTCGCTGCACCCGGGCGCGCTCCGTGGGTCAGGGGACGCGGTGCAGCCGCAGGGATCCCGGCGTGAACTGATAGATCACCGGGCCATAAGCCGGCTTGAGCTCGGGCGCGCCAGGCACGTGGTGCATGGAGAGGTCGACCGGATCGTAGGTATAGATCACCGGTACCGGCGTGCTGGGCGTGTTCCAGCCGGGCGGATAGAGGTCATGCCCGGCAAGCGCGGGCGCGACCGCGAGCGCCTCAAGCGCAAGGGCGGCAATGCCGATCGAGCTCAGGCGACGACGGCTGATCATGGAGTCTTCTCCTGCTGATGGGGTGCGCCGCGACACGCGGTCACTCCGGGCTTGCGGGGTCTCGTCCAGAAGACCGCCCGGTCGAGCCCTTCATTCCCGAGTTCGGCAGAAAAATCGCCCTAGCCGCCGGGTCCGCAGGTGGCGAAGCTCGCGCAGACGTGGTCGAGCCACAGCGAGACCGGCATGAAACCGATCGAGACCTTGAACGACAAGGGCAGCAGGCGCGCATCGTTGCTGAGGGTCAGATCCGCCGGCCGCGGCGCGCGGTCGGGATCGCCGTCCTCGCTGGTCTCGCCTTTGAACCCCGCGATGGGTTTGAGCATCAGGCGAAGCCGGATCGCATTCTCCTCGCCGCCCACGGAGACCACGCGGACCGCGACGTCGAACCGCCGGGCGTCGTCGAAGACAGGGATCGTGAAGGTATCCCCGGCATTCGGCGGCTTCGTGCGCAGCTCCTGGCGAATGGAGGCGAGCGCCGCGATGGGATCGAGGACGTCGCGCCGGTGCGCCTCGGGGAGCGGCGGCTTGCGGCTGGTATCCTCCGCGGTGCGCTCGGCGATCATCGCACCATCCCGTTCCACGAAGCGCAGGCTCGCGTGCTGGTCACGGCGCTTGCGCAGGTCGTAGCGCGCATCGTACCGGGCGGGCGCCGCCGTGCCGTCTTGGGCGAGCCGGCCTTCGCCCCTCACATCGGCGCGAAACTTGGTGAACAGCCGCGGCAGTCCCTGCGTCTCGATGCGGATCTGGTCCCGGTAATCGGAGGGCGTATCGCCGAGGCCAAGCCGTATTTCCGCCGCGGGCAAGCCGCCCCAGCTCGCCCGGTAGAAAGCCGCGAGCTCATCGGCACGGACCGCGCCGCCAATCGCGAAAAGCCCGATGGCGAGCGCGAGCCCCATGAGGTGCCGGGCGACGTGCATGGCCCAGTATAACCGCGGGCGACCGGGCGCCGCGAGTTCCATCGATGGGCCGCCTGTGGAGTTTCTTGTCGCGAGCCTGGGTCCGACTTAGTCTCTGAGCTGCGTCCGCTTCGCGCCCCAGAAGGAACAAGATCGCGTGCCCTCGACGAGCCCTGCCATGCCGCGCAATCTGGCGCCCCGCTATTACGTCGATCCCGATCTCTACCGGAGCGAGCGCGAGGCCATCTTCGCCTGGCATTGGCAGACGTTGGGACCGGCGGCGCAAGTGGCCGAGCCCGGCCAGTATCTCGCGGTCGAGATCGCCAACTGGAAGCTGTTCGTGCTGCGCGGCCAAGACGGCGTGCTGCGGGGGTTCCACAACGTCTGCCGGCACCGCGGCGCGCGTCTCCTGGAGGAAGGCTCCGGGCAGTGCCAGACCCTGCGTTGCCCCTATCACCTCTGGACCTATGATCACGATGGCCGATTGCGGACGGCGCCATGGTTCGGAGACGATCCCGGATTCCAACTGGACGACTGGCCGCTGCAATCGATCTCCGTCGATACCTGGCGCGGCCTGCTCTTCGTCGCCATGGCGCCGGAGACGAGCCTCATCGATCAGCTTGGCGACCTTCCCGAGGAAGTCGCGGAATTCCCGATCGAGAGCTTCGAGGCGGTCGCCGGCGAGCGCTTCCTCATGTCGGCGAATTGGAAGACCTATACGGACAACTTCGTCGAGGGCTATCACGTCCCCGGGATTCATCCAGGGTTCAGCAAGGTGATCCAGTTCGACAAGTTCGAGACCGTCGCGCGCCGCGGCCTGGTGCGCATGACCGCGCCCCAGCGCAGCGGCTCCATCTACGGCGGCAAATGGCTCTGGATGTGGCCGAGCTGGACGCTCTCGGTATTTCCCGGCGGCATGAACACCAGCCGCATCAATCCGACCGGCGCCGGCGAGACCGAGCTCGTCTACCATTTCTATTTCGCCGACCGGTCGGAGGCGACAGCGCCTGCGCGGGCTCAGACCATCGCGACGAATTGCGGCATCGTGCGCGAGGACTTCGGGATCTGCGAGCACACACAGCGCAATTACGCGTCGGGCGCCTACATACCGGGGCCGCTCAGTCCGCGGCACGAGCAGTCCGTCGCCTACTTCCAGGGGAAAGTGCTCGAGGCACTGCGCCGACGCGAGGCCAAAGCGGCTGAGTGAGATTGCTCGCCCCGATTGCTCGCGCGGGGTTCCGGGGATAGGCTCTCTTTGGACCTGCGCTTCTTGCGCGAGGCCGGCGCGGTCCCCAAACCAATCGAGGGAGGCAGACAATGGAAAAGCCACGGACAAAACGCAATAAAATCGGGCGCCGCACCGTCCTGAAACTGGCCGCGGGCGCCGGTCTCGCGGGCGCCAGCGGCATCAGTTTCTCGCCGCGCGCCGAGGCCGCCGACACGACACTCGCGATCTGGACCGGATTTCCGGAGCTGCAGCCCTTCTACGAGGCCGTGGCCAAGGCCTATTCGAGCGCTCACCCCGAGGTCAAATGCACCGTCTTCAGCACCTCTCTGCGCGAAACGGAGCAGAAGCTGAGCGCGGCGGTGCCTACAGGGACCGGGCCCGACATCTACGACATCGGCACAAACATCAGCATCAACTTCATCGAGTCCGGGCTGATCGACCCGAACCCCGCGGACATCGACAAATATCTGAAGGGCGGCGCCTGGAACAAGTTCGTTGTCGACTTCTTCACGCTCAACGGCAAGACCTACGGCCTGCCTCTCATGGAGGGCAGCAAGGCCTCGATGTTCTACAACAAGGCGATGTTCAAGGAGGCCGGGATCGCGGAGCCTCCCGCCACCATGGCGGACTGCGTCGAGGCCGCCAAGAAGCTGGTGAAGTTCGACAGCACCGGCAAGATGACGCGGAGCGGCATCAGCCTCAGGCTCTCGGGCCAGGGCAGCGGCATCTGCGAGAAGTTCCGCTATCTGCTCGAGGGCGCGGGCGCGTCGGTGATCGTCAAGACCGCCAGCGGGAAATATCACAACAACTTCGACAACGACGCCGGCCGCGCCGCGCTGCAATGGGTGGTCGATGCCGTGCAGAAGCACAAGATCGACGATCCCAAGGTGCCGCATGATGCCGCGGCCTTCGCCGCCGGCACCACCGCGATGCTCTGGCGCGAAGCCTGGGTCATCGGCGAGATCCATGACAAGGCACCGAACCTCGAATACGGCGTGGCGCCGATTCCGAAATGGACGGCCTCCAGCCCCAACCGGATGCTGCTGCAGCCCTGGGGCGTCTACGTCAACGGCAAGAGCGCCAGCAAGCCGGCAGCCTGGGAGTTCGTGAAGTTCCTCACGAACCCCGAGAACTCGCTCCGGATCACCGAGATGACCGGCTGGGTTTCCGAGCGCGAGGATGTCGACTGGAAGCCGTTGCTCGCCAAGACGCCGCAGTTCGAAGTGTTCGTGTCGCCGCCCAAGGGCATGGACTATTACGTCGAGCCGATCCTGGCGCCCTGGGACGAGATCGAATCCAAGATGGCGGACAAGCTCGTCGCCGCCTACATCGATCCCGCGCTCAACGGCAATCCCGCCAAACTCGCCGAGGCCGTCAAGCAGATGGCAGCGCAGACGGACCAACTCCTGAAGGACGCGGACCTCTACAGCGCGACCTAAGTGCTCGCCCGTCGTTTCGTGAGTTGCCCCCCTCCCTACCCTCCCCCTCAAGGGGGGAGGGGCAAGGGTGCGGGAGCTTTCTTCATCCCCTCCCCCCTTGAGGGGGAGGGTTAGGGAGGAGGGTCGGCGCCGTGTTGGAACAAAGCGTTCCAGCCGTGAGGTCGGGCCCGCTCTTCGCGCGCTGGAGCCGGATCCGGCGAAACCGGCAGGCCCTGCTGTTCTGCTACATCGCGCTGGCGCCGGTGCTGGCGCTCTTCTTCTATGTCCGCGTCATTCCGATCATTGAGAGCGTGGCGCTCAGCTTCTACCGCTGGGACCTCATCCGGCCGCTGAAGCCCTTCATCGGCCTGCGCAACTACACGGATCTGCTCGGCGACGAGAATTTCCGGCTCGCGCTCGAGAACACGCTCATCTATTCCGTCGCAACCGTGGTCGTGAGCACGCTGCTGGCTCTGCCCCTCGCGGTATTCCTGGCGCGCAGGGGCTGGGTCGCCGCGGTCTACCAGACCATCTACTTCCTCCCGGTGATCACGCCGCTGGTGCCGATGGCGATCGCGTGGCGCTGGATCTACGATTACACTTACGGCCTGCTCAACTACGCGCTGTCGTTCTTCGGCATTCCGGCGGTGCCGTGGCTCACCAGTCCGGACATCGCGCTCTGGGCGATCATCATCATGAGCGTGTGGAAGGGGCTCGGCTACAACCTGATCCTGTTCCTGGTTGGCATCCGCAATATCCCGGAATCCTATCTGGAAGCCGCGAGCCTCGACGGCGCCTCGCCCTGGCAGCGCTTCCGGCACGTGACGCTGCCGCTGCTGAAGCCGATCCTGCTCTATGTGCTGGTCACCGCCACGATCAACTCGTTCAACGTCTTCACCCAGGTCTATGTCATGACCCTCGGCTCGCAGGCCTCGCCCGGCCAGGCCCTGCGCGTCCTCGTCTTCGACATCTGGCAGAACGGATTCCAGTTCCACAAGATGGGCTATGGCTCGGCCGAGGCGATGATGCTCACCTTCCTGGTGCTCGGGTTCACCCTGATCCAGTTCCGGCTGGTCCGGAGCCAGGAGGAATAGATGCGGCGAAAGCGCAAGTCGATCGGCGCGCGCCTGCTGACGGGGCTCGCCCATGCTATCCTCCTGCTGGGCGGCATCTTCATGGTCTTGCCGATGCTCTGGATGCTCGCGACCTCCTTCAAGCCGGCGCCGGAGATCGCGGTCTGGCCGCCGGTGCTGCTGCCGCAGGCCCCGACGCTTGCGAATTATTCGGGCGTGTTCGAGACGGCGCCCTTCGGCCGCTTCTTCGCCAACAGCGTCGGCATGTCGCTGGTGGCGACGCTGAGCGTGATGGTCACCTCGCTATTGGCGGGCGCGGTCTTCGCGAAGTATCGGTTTCCCGGCCGCACCGCGCTCTTCGGCCTGATCATCGCGACCGCGATCGTGCCCTTCGAGAGCTACATGATCCCGCTCTATCTCCAGCTCAATGCGATCGGGTGGATCAACACCTATCAGGGCATCGTGCTGCCGACCCTCTTCATGAGCTTCGGCATCTTCCTGATGCGCCAGCACGTGGCCTCGGCGATACCGACCGACTATCTGGAGGCCGCCCGGATCGACGGCGCCTCGGAATGGTGGATCCTGATCCGCGTCATCGCCCCGCTCTCGGTCTCGGCCTTCAGCGCGATCGGCATCTTCGCCTTCATTCAGGCTTGGGCCGCCTTCATCTGGCCGCTGCTGATCGCAAACGACCAGCTGCTGTTCAACATGGAAGTCGGCCTTACCGCCTTCCAATTCAAATTCAGCACCGATTTCGGCAAGCTCATGGCGGGCTCGGTGATCTCCACCCTGCCGATGCTGATCGTGTTCCTGATCCTGCGCCGGCGCATCATCGAGAGCGTGGCGCTGACGGGCATCAAGGGGTGAGATGGGGCGACCGGCCGGCGTCGGGTCGGATTTCCGGCACCTGCGCCTGCACCTTTGCGGCACTCGATCCCGGTGCTAGCATTTGCGGGCTGGGGCGGTTGCAACATTTATGTGCACCGAGAGAGAGATTATCCAGTCAACAACAACCGAGAGGAGGCGGACATGTCACAGCGAGGGTGGAGCGTTCTAACCATTGGCTTCTTAGGGGGGCTCATGGCGGCGGTCACGGCGCCGACCATGGCGCAGGCTGCAAGCCCCGTGAAAGACGATATGGGCGTCATAACGATCCCGAAAGGCGCGCCGATCGTGGTCGGCGGCATGTGGGTCATTTCGGGGGCGGATACGGCGCTCGGCACGGATTCGAAGCGGGGCGCCGAGATCGCGTTCAAAAACGCCGGCAACAAGATCCTGGGCCACCCGGTCAAGTTCACGGTCGAGGACGATCAGTGCAACGCCGAGGGCGGCCTGGCCGCGGCGACGAAGCTCGCCTCCATTCCCAACATCGTAGGCGTGCTCGGCTCCGCCTGCTCGAGCGTCTGCACGCCCGCGGCGCCGATCCTGTGGAAACAGGGCATCGTCGAGCTCGGAACCGCCTGTTCCGCGCCGTCGCTGACGGCGGCGGACCGCAAGCCCGCCTATGACGGCTTCGTGCGGACCATCTTCAGCGACATCGACCAAGGTGCCGCCGATGCGAAATACATCCAGACCACGCTCAAGGCGAAGAAGATCGTAACCGTCCACGACGGCAGTCCATACGCTCAGCAGCTCACCGTCGTGACCGCGACCAACTTCACCAAGCTGGGGGGGACGGTACTATCCCAAGAGGCGATCGCGCCCACCGATGTCGACATGCACCCGCTCCTGACGCGTGTCGCCACCGAGAAGCCGGACGTCCTTTACTTCCCGGTTTTCGTTGCCGGCGCCGCCCAGATCCTGCGGCAGGCAAAGGAAACCCCGGGGCTCGAGAAAACCGCTCTCGTCGGCGGCGGCTCGCTGATGGCGCCGGACATGATCAAAGCTGCTGGAGCGGCGGTCGTGGGCTTCCAAATCGCTTATCCCGATCTGACCCCAGAGGCGATGGGCAAGGGCTATAACAAGTTCATCGAGGAGTATAAGAAAGCCTACGGCGAGGGCCCGATCTCCGGCTTCCACGCCCAAGCCTATGATGCGGCCGAGCTCCTGATGAAGGCGATCGAGAAAGTCGCCAAGACAGAGGGCGGCACTATCTACATCGGCCGCAAGGCACTGCGGGACGCGGTGTTCGCCACGAAGTTCGAAGGCGTTTCCGGGCCGATCGAGTGCGACGCGCACGGCGAGTGCGGCAAGTTCCATCCGGCGGTCTACGAGTACACCAACGCCGACCCGAAGACCTTCTCGATCGGCACGAACCCGAAGAAGGTCTATCCGTAAGCAACACGGCGAGACTCTGAGCAGGGAGCAGGTGGCGAGGCCACCTGCTCCCTGTGCCTTTTAGGGACATTGCTCTCGGCTCGCCCCCGCCGCCTCGACCCCGCTATAATCGTTGCTTAGGCTCCTTTGCGCGGCATCCCCCGGGGATGCGCGCGAGGCGGTGAGTCGTCTGTCCGGAGTATGCAATCATGCAGCTGGCACCGCTGGTCGATCGCATCGCGAGCAAGGGTGCCGCGGCCTGGCAGATCCATTTCGACGCGGTGCGCCAGCGCGAGGCGGGTGCGGACGTGATCCTGCTCACCGTCGGCGACCCCGACCAGGCGCCGCCCGGCGCCGTGATCGAGGCGACCATCGCGGCGCTCCGGCAGCGGCGCACGGGCTATTCGCCGATCGTGGGGTACCCCGAGGTGCGCGCGGCGATCGCCGCGCGGTTCGCGCGCCGCACCGGACAGACCTGCACGGCGGAGAACGTCGTGGTCGTGCCCGGTGCCCAGGCGGGGCTCTACTGCGCGCTGCAGTGCCTGGCCGGCGCGGGCGATGAGGTCGTCGTCGGCGAGCCGCTCTATGCCAATTACGAGGCGGTCGTGGGCGCCGCGGGTGCCCGCATGGTGACAGTCCCGCTGCGCCCGGAAACCGGCTTCCACCTGGACCTCCAGGCCTTCGCCCGCGCGATCACACCCAAGACGAAACTCGTCTGGATCAACTCGCCCCATAACCCCACGGGTGCGGTCATGACGCCGGAGGAATTGCAGACGGTGGCGGAAGCCTGCCGCCGCCACGATCTCTGGCTACTCTCGGACGAAGTCTACGAGGATCTCGCCTTTGCGCGCCCGCACGTGAGCCCCTGGAGCCTGCCGGGCATGGCCGAGCGGACGGTGGTGGTCTCGAGCCTCTCCAAATCGCACGCGATCCCCGGCTATCGCTTCGGCTGGATCATCGGCCCGACGGTGCTGGCGAAGCCGCTGTTCAATCTGCTGCTCTGCATGCTCTACGGCGGTCCGCCCTTCATCCAGGATGGCGCGCTGGCGGCGCTAAAGTCCGATTTGCCGGAAGCAGCGCGGCTCAGCGCCGACTACCGCAAGCGCTCCGCGCTGCTGGCGGATATCCTGGTTGAAGCGCCCCAGTGCAAGGTCATCCGGCCCGAAGGCGGCATGTTCGTGCTGCTCGACGTTCGCGGCACCGGGCTCGGCTCGGAAGGATTCGCCTACGGGCTATTGGAGCGGGAGAACGTGGCCGTGCTGCCCTGCGACGGGTTCGGGGCGAGCGCGGTCGGCCACCTCCGCATATCGCTCACGACCGACGAGGCGCGGCTCGCGGAGGCGGGCCGCCGCATCGTCCGCTATGCCCGGCAGATCGCGCAGCGAAACGAGCCGGCGCGCGCCTCTAGCTAATCCGCGTAGGACGGGTCCTTCCGGTCGAGGATGCGCTTCATCTCGGCGAAGTGCGAGAGCGCCATCTCCTTGTAGGACTCCCACCCGCGCGCGGTCTTCTCCGCGAGCTCGTGCGGCATGACGTTGAGCTTCTGGCCGGTCGAATAGGCGAGCACCATGGTCTGGCTGGCCTTCTCGAGATAGTAGAGCGCATCGAAAGCCTCGGCGACCGTGGTGCCGGCGACGAGCACGCCGTGATTGCCCATCATCATGATGCTGTTGTTGCCGAGCGCGCGCGCCAACCGCTCGCCCTCGGCATGGTCATCGGCGATGCCGCCGAAGCCGCGATCGATCGACACCCGGTTATAGAACCGCGCGGTATTCTGCTCGATCGGCTTGATCTCGGGATCGGCCAGCGCCGCGAGCGCCGTGCCGTAGGCGGGATGACAGTGCAGCAGGCAGCGGGCATGCGGGACATGGGCGTGGATGTTGCCGTGGATGCACCAAGCCGAGGTGTCGGGCGCATCGGGCCGCTTCATGGTCTCGGGATCGTCGACGTCGACCAGCATCAGATCGCTCGCGCGGATCATCGAGAAATGCTTCCAGCGCGGGTTCAGCAGGAACTTGCGGCCGTCCGGCGAGACCGCGAGGCTGAAGTGGTTCGCCACAGCCTCGTGCCAATTGAACTGGACGGCGAGGCGGAAGGCGGCGGCGAGATCCACGCGCAACTGCCATTCCTCGGTGTCCCGGACCGGCTTGGTCTTGAGATTCGCGACTGTCGACACCGCTCTCCTCCTCTGACTATCGAATGCCCGATTTTACGCCGATTTCCGCCCGGGGCGAAAGCGGCGGTTACGCCGGGCCGCCATGCTAATAAAGCGGCGGCTCCGCGAGGTCGAAATAGACCCAGTAGGGCCAGAATGCCGGCAGCGTGTGCAGCGGCTGCAGGTAGCGCACGTGCCGCTCGGACTCGGTATTGGTGATGCGGAAGCGCGGCTCCGGCCCCTCGCGGACGAGCCGGCTCGCAACCGCTTCGCCAGGCCTCAGTGCGAGCGGCCGCCGGCAGCACGCCTCGTCCTGGGCGAGCACCAGGGGCCCGTAGAGGAACGCCACACGCTGCGGATGCTGCGGATCGATCGGCACCGTGCGCAGCGTCATCGGCACGCGCAGGATCACGGCATCGCGCGGCTGCCAGTCGCGCTCGATGGTGGCCCAGGTGTCGGGCTTGGCGCTGACCGACACCGGCTCGTCGTTCACCGTGACCGAGAAGCCCTCGCACCAGCTCGGCACGCGAATGCGGAGCGCGAACCGGGCGGGCCGGGCCATTTCGAAGGTGAGGCGGCTGCTGTCGGTGTTGGGGTAGCTAGTGTCCTGACGGAGCCGCACCTCCTGCCCGCCCTGCCGCCAGGTCGCCTCGGACGGCACCAGCAGATTGACGTAGAGCCCGCCGGCGTCGCGGAAGTAGATGACGTTGTGATAATCGGCGACGGCCTGCCAGTAGGTGCCGGAGCAGCACGGCCATTCGTGCCAATAGAACTGCTTGATGCCGCCGGAGATCCGGTAGTCGCCGTAGTAGAAAGTGCGCCCATCGGGCTCGGTCGGCAGCGACGCGCCGATCCCGTTGTAGAACAGCGTCTCGATCCAGTCGCCGAACCGCGCCTCGCCCGTGAAGCCCATGAGATAGCGCGAGAGCTTGAAGGCGGCCCAGGTGCCGCAGGGGATCTCCGCGTGGCCGGCATAGAGATCGAGCGAGCGGCCGAGACTGCCGTCGGGCGGCATCAGCCGCTCGTCCGGCCCGAAGCCGCCGGTCGCGTAGCACTGCGTGCGCCGCACGAAATCATAGAAGTTGGCGCAGGCTCGGAGATAGCGCGGTTCGCCGGTGGCCGCATAAGCCATGGCCGCGCTGCTGAAGGTGTTCACGTGGCTGTAGGCGTGGACGGCGACGACTTCATCCGGCTCCGAGCTCTCGGCGAATCTTCGCCAATAGTCCTCGTAGCGCCAGACGTCGGCGAAGTCCTTGAACAAGCCGTCCCCGCTCGCGAGGTGCGCGCGGTAAAGGTTCTCGGACAGCGTGTACCATTCCGAGGTTCCACCCGGCCCGACTCCCTGGAAATCGAAATTCTCCGCCGAGCGCCGCGAGCGGTCGTAGGTTTGCGCGGCCCATGCGGTCGTGCGCGCTAGCAGCGGCAGCGCCGCCGACACATCGGCATAGAGATGAAGATCGACCAGGCCGCAGGTCAGCTTCTCCCAATCGTAGGGGCGCATCCGTGCGTCGCCGTCGGGCCGGAGCGTCTCGGTCCAGCCCTCGAGCAGCGCCACCGCTTTCTCGCGAAGCCCCCGGTCGCCGGTAGCGCGGCTCATCCGGGCCATGCCGCTCAGCAGCTGGCCGAAAATCCCCGAGGTCGTCCGCGAGCACCAGCCGCGCATGTCCTGGCCCGGCGCCGGTAAGCCCGCGTTGCGCCGAAAGCCCTTGAGGATATCGTCGTTGGGGACCGAGCCGTAGACCTCGCAGGCGCGCTCGACTTGCTCCCGGAACCGGCTCGGCAGCAACCGCACGCCGTCGTAGTCGAAGCTCTGCAACTTTGGGGCGATCATAAGTTCCTCCATTCAGGCGGGCGCAGCGGCCGCGCTTTTTCGAATGCCCAGGTAGAGGCGGACCACCTCGGGGTCGGCCAGCAGTTCGGCCGCCTTCCCCTGGATGCGATTTTGTCCCTGCTCCAGCACATAGCCATAGTCGGCGATCGCCAGGCACTGGCGCGCGCGTTGCTCGACCATGAGAACGGAGACGCCGAGCCCGCTGATCGCCTTCACCTTGGTAAAGACCTCGTCCTGCACCCGCGGTGCCAAGCCCGCCGACGGCTCATCCAGGATCAGCACCGTCGGGTCGGACATCAGCGCGCGCGCAAGGCCGAGCATCTGCCGCTGGCCCCCGGACAGCGTCGCCGCGCGCTTCGGCAACAGGAGACGGAGCTGCGGCAGGAAGGCCAGCACTGCCTCGAGCTGGGCCGCGAAGCGCTGCGGGATCGGCCGCGCGCCGATCTCGAGATTCTCCAGCACCGACATGTCCGGGAACACATTCGCGAGCTGCGGCACCATGTTGAGGCCGAGCGCGGTGATCTCGTTCGGGCGCAGACCCGCGAGATCGAGCGCGCGGCCGTTGGGGCTCACGAGCGTGATGGTGCCGCGCCTTGGCCGAAGCAGTCCGTAGATGGTCTTGAGCAGCGTCGATTTCCCGGAGCCGTTGGGCCCGATCACCGCGACGATGCTGCCGCGGGTGACCTCGATGGAGACGCCGTGCAGGATGTCCTCGTCGCCATAGCCCGCACAGAGATCCCGGACCACCAGCAACGGCTCGCTCACGGCGCGCTCCCGCGGCCAGCGATGCTGGGCTCGTCCCCCGGCGCGAGCCGGCCCAGATAGGCCTCGATCACGCGCTCGTCGCGCTGGATCGCGTCCGGCGTGCCCTCGGCGATGACGCGGCCCTCGTCCATCACGATGACGCGGTCGCTGATCGACATCACCACGTCCATGTCGTGCTCGATCACGCAGAAGGTGACGCCGCGCTCGGCACGGAGCCGACGGATGTGCTCGAGGAGTTGCTCCGCCAGCACCGGCGCCACACCCGCCATCGGCTCGTCGAGAAGGATCATGCGCGGCTCGACCATGAGCGCGCGGCCGAGCTCGAGCAGCTTGCGCTGTCCGCCCGAGAGGGTCCCGGCATAGGCTTCCGCGAGCGGCAGCAGGCGCAGCAGCTCGAGCAGATCGATCGCACGGCGGTGCACCGCAAGCTCCCGCGCGGCCACGCGCCCCCGCGCGAGCCAAGTCAAGCTCAGCCGCTCGCCGGGCTGATCCTTGCCCGCGAGCAGCATGTTGTCGAGCACGCTCATCCGGGTCAGCACGCGGGGCGCCTGGAACGCGCGCACGAGGCCCGCGCGCGCCACCTGATCGCCGCGCAAGCCCTCGATGCGCCCCCCCGCGAAACGGACGATGCCGCGGTCAGGCTTCAGAAATCCGGAGATCACGTTGAAGGCCGTGGTCTTGCCGGCGCCGTTGGGTCCGATCAGCGCCGTGATCGAGCCTTCCTCGACCGCAAAACTCGCGTCGTCCAGCGCGGCCACGCCGCCGAAGGACTTGCTGAGATGGTCGACCTCGAGGAGCACGGCGCTCACTTCTCCAGCAAGAGCTCGCGGCGATTGCCTAGCATGCCCTGCGGCCGCACGGCCATCAGCAGCACCAGGAGGAACCCCACGAGGAACAGGCGCAGGAACGCGCGCGAGCCCGAATCGATCAGCGACAGCGGAAAGAAATTCAGAAGCCGCGTCCCCGAATAGAGCAGGCTGAAAGCCACTGCGCCCACGGGGATCGCCAGCAGGCGGTTCATGCCGCCGAGGATCACGATCAAATAGGCGTAGAAGGTGAGCGTCGGCTGGTAGTCCTCGGGACTGAACACGCCGATCTGCAACGCCAGCAGCAAGCCCGCGACACCCGCCAGCACCGCGCCCAGGATGAGCGCCTGCAGCTTGAAGGCGAACACGTTCTTGCCGACCGCGGTCACCGCGGCTTCGTCCTCGCGAATCCCCTTGAGCACGCGGCCCCACGGCGAGCGCTCGCAGCGCCAGAGCACCGGCACGAGCACGCCCGCGAGCCCCCACACGAGGAGCGCCGCCGCGGCGTCGCGGCTCAGGCGCGCGCCCAGGAGGCCCGAGAGGTTGCCCGCGATGCAGTCGAGGAAGGCGAGCCAATCGCCGTTGTAGAGCGCGATCTGGCCCGGCCCCAGCAAGGCGATGGAGCCGATCGGACCGCCGGTCAAATCCGGCAGGTTCATCGCGAGATAACGGATGATCTCGCCGCCGGCGACGGTGGCGATCGCAAGGTAATCCGCGCGCAGGCGCAATGTGGGTATGCCCAGCACCAAGGCCAGCACGACGGCACCGAAAAGCCCGGCGCCCGCCGCCAGCGGCATCGGCACGGCGTAGCGCACCA
Source organism: Allostellaceae bacterium (assembly GCA_035569735.1). GTDB lineage: Bacteria > Pseudomonadota > Alphaproteobacteria > ATCC43930 > CGMCC-115725 > DASZHJ01. The sequence goes on from DATMMM010000316.1 coordinate 16,056, forward strand.
CCAGGATCGCCATGGTGTAGGCGGCGACCGCCATGAAGGCGACATGGCCGAAATTCGGCAAGCCCGCGAGCGAGAACTGCACGTAGAGGCCGAGCGAGAAGATTGCGTAGATACCGGCGATGATGGCGACGAAGGTCCAGAACGCCGGGTTCAAGACATCCATCAGAGGATCCTCGCGCGGCCGAACAAGCCCTGCGGCCGGTAGAGCAGCAGCGCGATCAACGCCACGAAGGCGAGGATCGGCTTGAAGCGCGCCTCCAAGCCGCCCGCGAGTCCGCTCCAGGTCGAGAGCTCCATGACGAGACCGAGCACGAGGCCCGCGACCAGTGCACCATAGGCGCTGCCAATGCCGCCCAGCACCACCGTCGTGAAGATCAGGAACAGGATCTCGAAGCCGAGGTTCGGATCGAAGGCGCCCTGCACCGCCGCGAACATGATGCCGCCGAGCCCGGCCAGCCCGCCCGCGAGCAGCCAGACATAGGCGCCGACCCGGTCGACGTCGATTCCGGAGACCGCCGCGAGGTCGCGATTGTCGGCGACCGCGCGCATGGACCTGCCGAGCGGCGTGCGCGCCAGGAAGAGCGCCATCGCCGGCGCCACCACCATGGTGATGGCGATCGCGACCGCCTGACCGGGCGAGATCCGCACCAGCCCGAGATCGAATACCGCGCTCTGATCGATGTCGTACTGGCGGATCTGCGGCCCCGCCACCATGAACACCGCGTTCCGCAGCATGAGTCCGATGCCGACCGTGATCAGCGACATCGCCACCAGGCCGCGGCCCCTCAGCGGCTTCAGCACCACGAGATGCACGGCCAGCGCCAGCAGCGCCGTCGCCCCGACCGCTCCGAGCGCCGAAACCGCCAGATTTTGCGCGAGCCCGCTGTTGAGGACGAGGCCCATGTAGGCGCCGAAGGTGAGGTATTCGCCATGGGCGAAATTGGCGATGCGGTGGATGCCGAACACCAGCGACGCGCCGACGCCCGTGAGCGCCAGGATCGTGCCGGTGATGACGCCGTTGAGGATCAGCTGCGCCAACTCATGCAGGCTCGCTTGCACTGTAGTCTCGACCAACCCGTTGGGATTGAGGGCGGACGCCGGTCCTCGCGCGGGCGATCTAGGGCTGGAACTTGATGGTGCTCACCACCGCGGAAGTGCCATCGGGATTGTGCTGCCAGATATCG
>DATMMM010000317.1:0-6585 GCA_035569735.1 Allostellaceae bacterium
AACAGCCCGAGAACCAGCCGCATCGGGCCGACCTCTCCAAGATGCTGGTGCACCGGCGGGCGCGGCGCCGGGGCATCGGCGCCGCGCTGATGCGTGCCGCCGAGGACGCCGCCCGGCATTTGCGGAAGTCGCTCCTGGTCCTGGACACCGCCAGCGGCGATGCCGAGCGGCTCTATGCCCGGATGGGCTGGACCTTGGTCGGCGTCATTCCCGACTACGCCTTCTGGCCCAAGGGCGGCTTCTGCGGCACCAGCCTCTTCTATCGAAAGCTCGATTGAGCCCGCGCCGGTCACCGCTGCTCAGAGCAACAGCGCGGCCACGACGGAGGCGACGAGGAGCACGGCGAACGTCACGTTTATGGCGCGATTTGTCCGAGGGTCGCGAAAGAATCGGGTGAGCGCGGCTCCCCCGTAGAGCCAGCCCAGGCTCACCGCGGTGATGATCGCCACCAGCACGATGATCTTTGCGGCGGCGTCGAGCGCGAGCCGGTCTCGGATCAGCACGAAGCCCGAGAACAGCGCGGCCATGGCCGCGTAGCCCTTCGGGTTGACCAGCGACAGAAAGAGGCCGGCGCCGAACGACGGCTGGCGCCGCTGGCCGGTCTCCTCCGAGAGCGGCGGCGCGGTCGCGATGCGGAAGGCGAGATAGGCGAAATAGGCGGCCGCCGCTACCGTAATGATCGGCGTGGCACCTGGCACGGTCAGAAGCACGCCCACGACGCCGCTGGCAACGATCGCCATCACGACGACCATGCCGATGATGATCCCGGTCATGTAGGCGAGACCTCGCCGGGCGCCGAACGCAGCGCCCGTGGCGGCCAGGCTCAGGGTCGCCGGGCCGGGGCTGCCGGCGAGCGCGAAGCCCGCCAAGGCGAAACCAAGCACGCCGTCCATGTCGCGCGCCCTCCTGTCGAGCCGGTGCAGCGTTTCTGGTATAGAAACGCATGGTGTCTCTTATGAACGATGGCGCGGCGGCGCGTCTTGCACGATCGTGCGGCACGCCTTTCTCCCAGAGGAAATGACTGATGACGAGAGTTGACGGCGAAGCAGCCGAGCGGCCGACCTTCACCAAGCACCTGGAGTGCAGCCTCACCGGCGACATCTACCCGCCCGACAAGGTCCACGGTCTCTCGCGCGCCGGCAAACCGCTGTTGATCCGCTACGACCTCGATGGCCTGAGCCGCGCCGTCAGGCGTGAAAGCCTCGCGGACCGGGCCTACGACCTCTGGCGCTATCGCGAGTTCCTGCCGGTGCGCCGCCGGGAGAACATCGTGAGCCTCGGCGAGACCGTGACGCCGCTGCTGCGCGCGCCGCGGCTCGAGCGGCAGCTCGGCGGCGGCGAGATCCTGATCAAGGACGAAGGCCGGCTTCCCACCGGCTCGTTCAAGGCGCGCGGGCTGGCGCTCGCGGTCTCCATGGCGAAGGAGCTCGGCATCACCCGCATGGCGATGGCGACGGCGGGCAATGCGGGCGCGGCACTCGCCGCCTATTGCACGCGCGCGGGCATCGAGAGCTACGTCTTCTGTCCCGAGGATGCGCAAGGCCCCAACGTCGGCGAGACCGTGCTCCAGGGTGCCAAGCTCTACAAGGTGAACGGCCTCATCAACGACTGCGCCAAGATCGTGGCCGAGGGCAAAGAGGCCATGGGCTGGTTCGACGCCTCGACGCTCAAGGAGCCCTATCGCATCGAGGGCAAGAAAACCATGGGCCTCGAGCTCGCGGAGCAGTTGGGCTGGACGCTGCCCGACGCGATCTTCTATCCGACCGGCGGCGGCACCGGGCTCATCGGCATGTGGAAGGTGTTCGACGAGCTCGGCCGCATCGGCTGGATCGACGCCAAGCGCCCGCGCATGGTGGCGGTGCAGTCGACCGGCTGCGCCCCCATTGTGCGCGCCTTCGAGCGCGGCCAGGAAACCGCCGAGCCCTGGCAGAACGCCCAGACCTTCGCCTCGGGACTGCGCGTGCCGGCAGCGCTCGGCGATTTCCTCATCCTGCGCGCGATCCGCGAGAGCAAGGGCTTCGCCATGGCGATCCCCGACGAGGTGATCCTCGAGGCGCGTGCCGAGGTCGGCAAGGCGGAGGGGCTCCTGCTCTCGCCAGAGGGGGCGGCGACCTATGCCGCCTACATCCAGGCGCTCGCCGAGGGCCGGGTCGGCAAGGCCGACCGCGTGGTGCTCTTCAACTGCGGCAACGGTCTCAAATACCCGATGCCCGACACCGATCTGCGCGTCGACCGCCACAAGCCCATCGATTACGCCAAGCTTTAGGCGTCTTCGAGGGCAGAGACAAAGCGCCGCGAGTCGCGGTGGCTCGCGGCTTCACGCCGTAACTGCCTGAGGGCGCACGGTTCTTGGGTCCATACCAGGCCGGCGGCCCTGTTGCGGCGGGGCCGCCATGCGCATCCTCGGGTTGCGAGGCGGGGATCGCTCCCATATTATGCAAGTAATTCCATGGATTGACCTCGGAGAGCATCGGGCATGGCGCGCGTAACCGTTGAAGACTGCATCCTCAAGATTCCGAACCGCTTCGAGCTGGTGCTGATCGCGGCCCAGCGGGCGCGTGACGTCGCCTCGGGCGCACCGATCACGCTGGAGCGGGACAATGACAAGAACCCCGTGGTGGCGCTGCGCGAGATCGCGGACGAGACCATCGGGCTCGAGCAGGTCAAGAATTCCCTCATCAAGGGCATGCAAAAGCACGTCGAGGTCGACGAGCCCGAGGAGGACAAGGACCTCGACGTCGAGACCCAGACTTGGCCGGTCGATCAGCCGCCCGCCGAGGCTGAGGACCTGGCCGACGAGCCCGTCGAGGAGGAGGAGCTCTCGGAGGACGAGCTCTTCGTGGCCGAGGATGGCGCGGCGCCGCCCGAGGATGTCCCGAGCGAGGCGGGCGAAGCGGGCGAGGCGGTCGAGGGGGACGTCGAGCCGCCGCGGGAAGAGCCCTAACTCCGTGGGTGGCGGCGGCAAGACCGAGGCCGCAGCCGCCCGGAGAACTTTGCCGCCCACCAGCAGGCGACCGGCTGCCCGCCGGTCCTTGAGCATCGCCCGGGGATTTCGGGAGCAGGGTACTGGAGAGCGCCCGGTCGCGACCGGGCACATGGGCATCGCGCCATGATGCGGCAGTTCGAACTGGTGGAGCGGGTCAAATCCTATGATCCCTCGGCGGATGAGGATGCCCTCAACCGCGCCTACGTCTTCACGGTGAAGGCGCACGGAAGCCAGAAGCGCGCCTCGGGCGATCCCTATTTCTCCCATCCGGTTGAGGTCGCCGGCATCCTCGCGGGGATGCGCCTCGACAGCTCGTCGATCATCACGGGGCTGCTGCACGACACCGTCGAGGACACGCTCGCGACCCTGGAGGAGATCGAGCGGCTGTTCGGCCCGGAGATCGCCCGCCTGGTGGACGGGGTCACCAAGCTCTCGCGCGTCGAGCTGCAGTCGGGCCAGACCAAGCAGGCCGAGAATTTCCGCAAGCTGGTGCTGGCGATGTCCGAGGACATCCGCGTGCTGCTGGTCAAGCTCGCGGACCGCCTCCATAACATGCGCACGCTGCGCTTCATCAAGGATGCCGACAAGCGCCGCCGCATCGCGCGCGAGACCATGGAGATCTACGCGCAGCTCGCCGAGCGCATCGGCATGCACGAAATGAAGGACCAGCTCGAGGATCTCGCTTTCGCCGAGCTCTATCCCGACGCCCGCGGCGGTATCCTGGCGCGGCTCGCTTTCCTGCGCGAGAAAGGCGGCGACCTCGTGCCGCGCGTTCTCGCCGAGCTCCAGGAGACCCTGAGAGAAGGCGGAATCGAGGCGCAGGTCTCCGGCCGCGAGAAATCGCCCTACTCGGTCTGGCGCAAGATGCAGCGCAAGGACGTCGGCTTCGAGCAGCTTTCCGACATCATGGCCTTCCGCGTGGTGGTCGATACGGTCGACCAGTGCTACCAGGCGCTCGGCGTGATTCACAGCCGCTACCCCGTGGTGCCCGGGCGCTTCAAGGATTACATCTCGACGCCGAAGCCCAACCAGTACCGCTCGCTGCACACCGGCGTGATCGGGCCCGAGCGCCAGCGCATCGAGACGCAGATCCGCACGCGCGAGATGCACGAGGTGGCCGAGCTCGGCGTCGCCGCGCACTGGAGCTACAAGCAGGGCGCGCCCAAGACGGAGGGCCCGCAATACCGCTGGCTGCGCGAGCTCCTCGACATCCTCGAGCACGCGTCGGGACCCGAGGAATTCCTCGAGCACACCAGGCTCGAGATGTTCCAGGACCAGGTGTTCTGCTTCACGCCCAAGGGCGATCTGTTCGCGCTGCCGCGCGGCGCCACGCCCGTCGATTTCGCCTACGCGGTCCACTCGGAGATCGGCGACACCTGCGTCGGCGCCAAGATCAACGGCCGCCTGGTGCCCTTGCGCACGCCGCTGCAGAACGGCGACCAGGTCGAGATCGTGACATCAAAGGCACAGACGCCCTCGCCGACCTGGGAACGCTTCGTCGTGACGGGCAAGGCGCGGGCACGCATCCGCCGCTTCGTCCGCACGCAGCAGCGCCAACAGTATCTCGACCTCGGCAAGGCGATCGTGCAGAAGGCCTTCCGCCAGGAAAGCGAGGAGTTCGCGGAAAAGGCGCTGGCCCCGGTCTTGAAGAGCTTCGAGGCCGAGACGGTCGAGGATCTCTACGTCGCGGTGGGCGAGGGGCTGCACACGGGGCGCGCGGTCGTGCATGCGCTGCATCCGCCGAAGCCCGACGACAAGCCGCGCAAGGTGGTGCCGCTCTCGGAGGCGCGCGGCAAGAGCAAGGGCAAGACGTCCGACACGGCGGTGCCGATCCGCGGGCTCATTCCCGGAATGGCGCTGCATTTCGCGGGCTGCTGTCATCCGCTGCCGGGCGACCGCATCGTCGGCATCGTGACCACCGGAAAGGGCGTCACCATCCACACCATCGACTGCGAGACGCTCGAGAATTACGCCGACACCCCGGAGCGCTGGCTCGATGTCGCCTGGAGCAAGCAGGGCGACCCCGATCAGGCTCATGTCGGGCGTATCGCGGTCACCATCGGCAACGAGCCCGGCAGCCTGGGCGCGCTCACCACGATCATCGGCAAGCAGGGCGGCAACATCACCAATCTCAAGATCACCAACCGGTCACAGGATTTCTTCGAGATCCTGGTGGACATCGAAGTGCAGGACGTGAAGCACCTCACGACCATCATCGCGGCGCTCAGGGCCGCGCCCTCGATCAATTCGGTCGATCGGGCGCGCGGCTGAGTCCGCGCAGGACAAGGAAGCAGCGCAGATGAGCGCAACCCGGCGTCACCTTCGCCTCGGCGTCAACATCGACCATGTCGCGACCATCCGGAACGCGCGCGGCATCAAGCACCCCGACCCCGTGCGCGCGGCGAAGCTCGCGGCGCAGGCCGGGGCGGACGGCATCACCGCGCATCTGCGCGAGGATCGCCGGCACATCTCCGACGACGACATCGACCGGCTCAGCGCCGAGATCGACCTGCCGCTCAACCTGGAGATGGCGGCGACTGACGAGATGCTGAAGATCGCGCTCCGCCACAAGCCGCATGCCGCCTGCATCGTGCCGGAGAAGCGCGCCGAGCTCACCACCGAGGGCGGGCTCGACGCGGCGGGCGGGCACAATCACCTGGCGCGCTTCGTGCGCGAGCTGGTGGGCGCCAAGATCCGGGTCTCGCTCTTCATCGATCCCGAGCCCAAGCAGCTCGATGCCGCGCGCGCCTTGGGGGCGCCGGTGGTGGAGCTCCATACCGGCGCCTACTGCGAGGCCGAGGGCGAGGCGCGCGAGCGCGAGCTCGAGCGGATCGTCAAGGCGGCGGCGCACGCCGAGGCGCTCGGCCTCGAATGCCACGCGGGTCACGGGCTCAGCTACGAGACGGTGGGGCCGGTCGCGGCCATTCCCACCATCGTCGAGCTCAACATCGGGCATTTCCTGATCGGCGAGGCGATTTTCAGCGGGCTCGACAGCGCGATCAAGCGCATGCGCGCTGCCATGGACAAGGCGCGCGCCGACGCACAGGGCGCCAGAAGCGCTTGATGAAGCGGACCGCGCCCACCTTGACTTCCCGTGGCCGGATAGGCTTCATCAGCGCCCCTCCCGAAATCGCAGAGCCACGCCCGTGGCGTGATGGATTCCCTTCATGAAGAACAAGGCCACCGGCTCTAAAAAAGCCAAAGCGGAGGGCGGACTGAGTGAGACGGTGCGCACGATCATCTATGCGGTCGTGATCGCTTTCTTCGTGCGAACCTTTCTGTACGAGCCCTTCAACATCCCATCGGGCTCGATGGAGCCGACGCTGCTGGTCGGCGACTACCTCTTCGTCTCGAAATTCTCCTACGGCTATAGCCGGTACTCCCTGCCGTTCGGGCCGCCGCTTTTCTCGGGACGGATCCTGGAGCGCCAGCCGCACCGCGGCGACGTCGTGGTGTTCAAGCAGCCCGCCAATCCCTCGACCGATTTCATCAAGCGGCTTATTGGGCTGCCGGGCGATCGCATCCAGGTGATCGGCGGCACGCTTTATATCAACGACGTGGCGGCGAAGCGGACGTATATCGGACGCTATCTCGACCCG
>DATMMM010000318.1:0-8546 GCA_035569735.1 Allostellaceae bacterium
CGACAAGGCGTGCTTCGCCGTCACCGAGCCCGATGCCGGCCTCGACACCGCGCACATCAAGACCAAGGCGGTGCGCGAGGGCGAGCACTACGTGGTATCGGGCCGCAAGGTCTGGATCTCGACGGCGCAGGTCGCGCACAAAATGCTGCTGCTCGCGCGCACCACGGAGATCGAGCGGGCGGTGAAACCGACGGAGGGCTTGAGCCTCTTCTACACCGACCTCGACCGCGGCAGCGTCGAGGTGCGCGAGATCGACAAGATGGGCCGCAAGGCTGTCGACTCAAATCTGCTGTTCATCGACGGGCTCAAAGTGCCGCGCGCCGACCTCATCGGCGAGGAGGGCAAGGGCTTCCAGGTGATCCTGCACGGCATGAACCCCGAGCGCATCCTGATCGCCGCCGAGGCGGTGGGACTGGGCTTGGCGGCGCTCAAGCGCGCGGCGGATTACGCGCGCGAGCGCGTGGTGTTCGGCCGGCCGATCGGCCAGAACCAGGGCGTGCAACTGCCGCTCGCCGAGAGCTGGGCCGAGCTCAAGGCGGCCGAGCTCCTGGTGCGCGAGGCGGCAGAGCTCTACGACCGCGGCGCGCCCTGCGGCGCCGAGGCGAACGCCGCCAAATACCTCGCCGCCGAGGCGGCGTTCCGCGCCTGCGAGCGCGCCATCCTCACGCACGGCGGCTACGGCTATGCGCGCGAGTACCATGTCGAGCGCTATCTGCGCGAAGCCCAGATCGCGCGCATCGCGCCGGTGAGCCCGCAGCTCGCGCTCTGCTACATCGCCGAGCGCGTGCTGGGGCTGCCAAAGTCGTACTGAGTCCGCTAGACTATTGACCTGATCAAGGAGACGGCGCCATGGCTGTCCAGGCATTGAACCACTTCAACGTGCAGACCACCGACATCGAGAAGACGCGCGCCTTCTACGAGACGGTGCTCGGCTTCACCGTGGGGCCGCGGCCCAATTTCGACTTCCCGGGCTATTGGCTCTATTGCGGCGAGATGCCGGTGGTGCATCTGACCGGCGGCCATCGCGCGCGCACCGACCGGCCCGCCGACACCGGCAATTTCGATCACGTCGCCTTCACCGCCGGCGACTTCGAGGGCATGAAGAAGCATTTCCAGAAGCTCGGTATTGCCTTCCGCGAGCAGAAGGTGCCGGGCGCCCGCGTCTGGCAGCTGTTCGTGACCGATCCCAACAACGTCGTCATCGAGCTCAACTATCCCCCGACATGACACGGCGGAACGCCGGCCGTTGATCGCGCCCGCCCGCCTCCCCCATGCGTGAAGCGCGGCTGAAGACGCGGATCCTCGTGCAGGCGGCGGTGCGGCTCTGCACCCAGCAGGCGATCCCGATCGCCATCGCGCGCCGGGGCGACGATGAGGCGGGCGCCATCCTGATCAAGCTCAACCGGCGCGACGGCGGCTTCACGGTGCTGGCGCAGACCCGCAGCCCCTCGGGCGAGCTCGGCTGGTTCCGAGGCACGGGCGACGAGCCGGTCGACGAGGCCGCGGCCGACATCTACATCGCCCGCCAGGTCGCGCGTGACCCCGACCTTTGGGTGGTCGAGATCGAGGACCCCGAGGGCCGGCCAATCTTCGGCGGCAAGGTGCTGACCTAACGGGTGGCGCTTGAGCTGATCGCGCTCGTGCCGCCGCTCCGCCCCACCTCACCTTTCCTCTCCGCCCCTCGGGGGCGGAGAGGGACTGCGCGAACCGAGTTCATAACTCCTCTCCGCCCTCGGGGGCGGAGAGGATGGGTGAGGTGGGGGAATCTCGATTTCGACGGTAACGCTGGGGAGCGCCCGACGCGTCTACGGATTCCCCGCGGCCTCGGTCACTGCTTTGAGCTTGGTGACCCACGCGCCGACGCGGGCCCGGTTGACGCCGAAGTCGCTTTCGCCGTAGCGCGCGCGGCTCAGCAGCACGAGCGTCGAGCCGCCGTTGCCGGTCGGCAGAAATTCCACGTTGATGACATCGGGAAACTGGAAAAAGAAAGAGCGCTGGATGAAGACGAAATGCACGCGGTCCGGCCCGGCGTTGACCAGGCGCACGCGCGGCTCCGCCGACGTCATCTCCAGCCAGCGGTCGCGCAACAGCGAGGGACCCACGGCGAATGTCGGACTCGCCTCGTCGGCCTTCAGGTTGCAGATGAGCGGATCCGCTGGGCACATGAGATAGGCGTTGTCGCGCGAGGGCAGATCCAGATGCGCGAAGTCCACCTGCTCGCCGGCACGCAGCTTGTCCTCGGCGTCTCGGCCAAAGTAGAAACGCGCCGCCAGCACGGCCACGGCCACCACCAGCAGCAGCCACAGCAGTGTCACCCGCACCCAATGGCGGCCGCGACGGCGCCGTCCCCGCATGCTTCCCCCGCACTGCTTCGTCTTGCCGCGCGCAGCATAGCAGTGGATGCTCCGGCTTGACCATGGATCAAACCCTGCAGCCCCGGCGCGCGGCTTTGGCACTCGTACCCGAGCCCAAGCCGGTGCCCGACGGGCTCGAGGCGGGTGCGCGCGCGCTCGCCCGGCTCGATGCCGACTTCGCGCGCATCCTTGCCACATATGGCTTGCCGCGTTTTCCGCGCAGGCCCGCGAGCTTCGGTACGCTCCTGCACATCATCCTGGAGCAGCAGCTCTCGGTCGATATCGCGGCGAAGCTTTGGCGGCGGCTCCGCGAGCGCTGCCGGCCGCTGACGCCGCGCGGCTTCCTGGAGCTCGACGAGGACACGCTCAAGAACTGCGGCTTCACGCGGCAGAAGATCGGCTATGCCCGCGGCCTCGCGAGCGCGATCTTGGAGCGGCGCTTCTCGCCCGCGGGGCTCAAGCGGCTCGGCGACGACGCGGCGCTGGCGGCGATTACGGAGCTCCACGGCTTCGGGCCCTGGAGCGCCGAGGTGTTCCTGCTGTTCGCGCTGGGCCGGCCCGATATCTGGCCCGCGGATGACCTGGCGCTCCGCATCGCGATCCAGTGGCTGAAGGCTCTGCCCGAGCGGCCGGACGGCAAGGAGTTGCGCCTGATGGCCGAGCCATGGCGGCCCTGGCGCTCGGTCGCGGCTTGTCTGCTCTGGCAATTCTACCTCTGTCGACTCAACCGCGCGCAACCGGCGCCGGCGCTCGCGGTAGACTTAACGATTCCTTAAATCCGCGGGGCTCATGCTGCCCGCCGACATGCCTGCCATTGCCGGGAACAAGCCCAAGGACCAGAGCCTCATCGCCGCCCTCGGCGCTGTCGGGCTGCCGCGCGAGCTGGATCGCGGCGAGCTCCTCGGCCGCGACGGCTCGGACCCCGTCGCCTTCCGATTCGTGCTCCGCGAAGTGCCGTTCTGCTGCACGGTCGAGCGACCGGAGGGCCAGCCCGTGCTGACGCTCACCGGCGATCTCGGAGCACTGCCCTATACCGCCGAAGGCACCGAGCGGCGCCGGGCGATGCAAGCCGTGGTGGCGGCGGCGCGCGAGCGCTCGGGTCTCGACTGGCAAGTGACGCCGCAGCGGCAGATCCAGGTGCGCGGCGGCATCTCGCTGCCCTCGCCGCTGACGCCCGTCGCGATGATCCTGGGCGCCGTCACATTGCTGCTGCGCGCGCTCCCCTTCCTCGAGCAGCTGCTGCAAACCCAAGAGGCCTGAGCGGCACCTAGCCCGGCGGCAAGGCTACGATCTGGCCGGGATAGATCAGGTTGGGATCGACGATCTCGCTCCGGTTCGCGCGATAAATGTCGGTGAACAACAGCCCGTCGCCATAGGTCCGGCGCGCGATGTGCCAGAGCGTATCGCCGTGCTGGATCACCAGGAACTGGTTGTCGGCGAGCTCCTTCGGCACCTCACCACGGCGGAAGCGCAGCTCCGCGCGCGCCGCCACCTTGCCATCGGTTCCGATCGCATCGACGCGCAACGCATAGTTCCCGGCGGCCACGGTCTCGCTCGACTTGATGGTCCAGTCGCCACTGGCATCGGCGTGCGCCTCGCCCACGGGCTTGTTGTCGATGTAGAGCACCACGCGCTCGCCGGGCGCCGCACGGCCGCTCACGCTCAGATGCCCCGCGCCGTCATATTGGATGGCGTCGATCTGCGGCGCCGAGCCCGATGCGGGTGCGCCCGCGGGCGGCGGCGCGCCCGGCGGGAGCTGGAGTGGCTTCGCGGCACCCTGGCCTTGCCGCGGCAGCAGGACCGCCATCGACTGCGAGGCCGTGCCCGGCTTCGGCTCCGGGACCGAGAGGACCACGACGTTGGCGGATTTCCGGTCGGAGCCGTCGCCCGCTGATTTCTCGGTCAGGCTGAGCTCGTGGCTGCCGGGCGCGAGCGGCTTCTCCGGCACGACGACCCATTCGCCCTTGGCATCCGCGGTGACGGTCGCGACCGGCTTATCGCCATCGAGCACGGTGACGCTGGCGCCGGGATCGGCGCGGCCCGCGATCACGGTCTGGCCGTCCGGGCGAACGCGTACGACGTCGAAATCCGGGACGCCGGGGGAGCGCGTCGCCGCGGAGGGCGACGCGGGCGCGGCGGGCTGCGAGGCCGTGGGGGGTGCGGATCGCGACGTCACTTGCGGCGCCAGGATATGGCCGCCGGGCGCAGGCTCGCCCCTCGGCCAGAAATAGACCGCGCCGGCGCCGATCATGACTCCGACCAGCCCGATCAGGCCGATGGCCACGCCGTGCTTCATCGCGCCTCGTAAGCTTGCTGTCTCGGATCGGTGTTACACCCGTTCCATTGGCCGCGCAACGCCCACCGGCCATGGGCAGCGGGCCTCCTTCCCGCTAAGATGCCGCATCTCCCATCGCGGGTGTCGGAAGCATGACCGGTGTCAAGCGGGTGTGCGTCTATTGCGGGTCATCAGGCCGCGTCGCCGAGGCGTTGCGCGACGCGGCCACGCGCACCGGCCGCCTGCTCGCGCAATCGGGGATGGAGCTGATCTACGGTGGCGGCCATATCGGGCTCATGGGGCTCACCGCCGATGCGGCCCTCGCCGCGGGCGGCCGCGTCACCGGCATCATTCCGGACTTCCTGCATGGGCGGGAGCGCGCCCACACGCAAGTGTCCGAGCTCGTGGTGGTAGGCTCCATGCACGAGCGCAAGCAGCGCATGTTCGAGCGCTCGGACGCCTTCGTGATCCTGCCGGGCGGCCTCGGCACGCTCGACGAGGCCTTCGAATGCATGACCTGGAAGCAGCTCCGGCTGCACGACAAGCCGATCATGCTCGTCGACGTCGAGGGATATTGGCAGCCGCTCCTCAAGCTGCTCGATCACGCGATCGGCGCGGGCTTCGCGCCCGCCGAAGTTCGTGACGCGCTCACGGTGGTCGCTACTCCCGAGGAGCTGATCGCGGCGCTCAAGGTGGCGCCCGAGCCGCATCTCCCGCCGATGCCGGAGCGCGCCTGACGCCCAAGGCTTGCACGCCAAAGTTCCCGTGATATTGTCGCGCCGCCGCGCTCCCGGCGGCACCTCCCCTCGCCCGTTCAAGGATTGCTGACATGCCGAAGATCAAGGTCGCCAACCCCGTGGTCGAGCTCGATGGCGACGAGATGACGCGGATCATCTGGGCCTTCATCAAGGAAAAGCTGATCCTGCCCTATCTCGACATCGACCTCCGGTATTACGACCTCGGCATCGAGAAGCGCGACGAGACGGAGGACCAGATCACCGTCGATGCCGCGAACGCGATCAAGAAATTCGGCGTCGGCGTGAAGTGCGCGACCATCACGCCCGACGAGGCGCGCGTGAAAGAATTCAACCTCAAGAAGATGTACCGCTCGCCCAATGGCACGATCCGCAACATCCTCGGGGGCACCATCTTCCGCGAGCCCATCGTGTGCAAGAACGTGCCGCGGCTGGTACCCGGCTGGACCGCGCCGATCGTGATCGGCCGCCACGCCTACGGCGACCAGTACCGCGCGACCGACTTCAAGGTGCCGGGCCCGGGCAAGCTCACCATGACCTTCACGCCCAAGGACGGCGGCAAGCCGCTCCAGTACGAGGTGTTCGACTTCCCCGAGTCCGGCATCGCCATGGGGATGTACAACCTCGACGAATCCATCATCGGCTTCGCGCGCGCCTCGTTCAATTACGGGCTGCAGCGGGGGTGGCCGGTCTATCTCTCCACCAAGAACACCATCCTCAAGGTCTACGACGGCCGCTTCAAGGACCTGTTCCAGCAGGTGTTCGACCGCGAGTTCGCCGACAAGTTCAAGGCGAAGGGATTGACCTACGAGCATCGCCTGATCGACGACATGGTCGCATCCGCGCTCAAGTGGAACGGCAACTTCGTCTGGGCCTGCAAGAATTACGACGGCGACGTGCAGTCGGACGTGGTGGCGCAGGGCTTCGGCTCGCTGGGGCTGATGACCTCGGTGCTGATGACGCCGGACGGCCGCACCGTCGAGGCCGAAGCCGCGCACGGCACGGTGACCCGGCACTATCGCCTGCATCAGCAGGGCAAGGAGACCTCGACCAACCCGATCGCCTCGATCTTCGCCTGGACGCGCGGCCTCTGGTACCGCGGCGACTTCGACAACACCCCCGAGGTCAAGCGCTTCGCCACCACGCTCGAGAAGGTCTGCGTCGATACCGTGCAGGCGGGCTATATGACCAAGGACTTGGCCCTCCTGATCGGCCCCAACGAGCCCTCGATGAGCACGCGCCAGTTCCTCGACACGCTCGACGAGGGATTGAAGAAGGCGATGGCTGCATAGGCGTTGTGCGTCCTTCGACACGCTCGCTTACGGCGAGCGCGCTCTGGATGAGGATTTTCTGAGTTTTTGCACAAAAGGTCCTCATCCTGAGCGCGCACCCGAAGGGTGCGTGTCGAAGGACGCACTGAGTCGATCCAGCGCTTAGATCTAGGCCGCGGCCTTCGCCGCGACCGCGCGCTCGACGGCGGCGACGGCGGCTTCGGCCTGGGCGGCGTCGGGGCCGCCGGCTTGAGCCATGTCGGGGCGGCCGCCGCCGCCTTTGCCGCCCAAGGCCTCGGCGCCCACGCGCACGAAATCGACGGCGTTGAAGCGCTTGACCAGATCGTCGGTCACGCCGACCACGATCGAGGCCTTGCCGTCGGCGCGCGCGACCACCGCGACAACGCCGGAGCCCACGCTCTTCTTCATGTCGTCGGCGAGGCTCTTGAGCTCTTTCGCCGGCATGTCGTCGAGCACGCGGCCGATGAATTTGACGCCGCCCAGATCCTTCGCCGCCTGAGGCGCCGCCGCACCGCCTCCGCTCGCGAGCTTGCGGCGGAGATCCGTAAGCTCGCGCTCCAGGCGCCGCCGCTCCTCGACCAGCGTGTTGATCCGCGCGGGCAGCTCCTCCGGCGAGATCCGGAGCTCGGCCGCGGCCTCGCGCAGCAGTGACTCCTCATGCGCGAGATGCGCCTCCGCGGCAGCGCCCGTGAGCGTCTCGATCCGGCGCACGCCCGCCGCCACCGGACTCTCCGAGACGATCTTGAAGAGGCCGATGTCGCCGGTGCGGCGCACATGGGTCCCGCCGCAGAGCTCGACCGAGAAGGGGCGCGCGGAGGGGGAGCCCGCTTCCCGCTCCTCGCCCATGGCGACGACGCGGACCTCATCGCCGTATTTCTCGCCGAAGAGCGCGAGCGCGCCCGCGTTGACGGCGTGCTCCGGCGTCATCAGGCGCGTGGTGACCTCGCTGTTCTCACGGATGCGCGTGTTCACCTCGGCCTCGATCGCCTGCGCATCCTCGGGCGAGAGCGGCCGCGGATGGCTGAAGTCGAAGCGCATGCGGTCGGGCGCCACCAGCGATCCCTTTTGCGTGACGTGCTCGCCGAGCCGGCGGCGCAGCGCCTGGTGCAGCAGGTGCGTCACGGAATGATTGGCGCGCAGCGTGCGGCGGCGCTCGTTATCGATACGCAGTTCGACGGCGTCGCCCACGCCAAGCGCGCCGTGCGTGAGCGTGCCGATGTGCACGACGAGATCGCCCGCTTTGCGTTGCGTGTCCTCGACCGCGAACTCGGCTCCGGTGCTCGAGAAGATATCGCCGGTGTCGCCCATCTGGCCGCCGGATTCGCCGTAGAACGGCGTCTGGTTGAGCAACAGCGAGGCCTTGGTGCCGGCCTCGATGCGTTGGACCGGCTTGCCGTCGACCACGATCGCGGTGATGCGGCCCTCGGCCACGTCGGTGTCGTAGCCCAGGAACTCCGTGGCGCCGAGCTTGTCGCGGAGCTCGAACCAGAGCTCCTCGGTCGCGGCCTCGCCGGAGCCGATCCAGGAGGCGCGCGAGCGCTCTTTCGCCGCCTCCATCTCGCGGTCGAAGCCGGCGGTGTCGACCCGCATGCCGCGCGCGCGCAGGATGTCCTGCGTGAGGTCGAGCGGAAATCCATAGGTGTCGTAGAGCGAGAAGGCGACCGCGCCCGCGAGCGTCTTGCCGTCTTCCTGCAAGCCTTTGCCCTGCACGGCCTCGTCGAGGAGCTGCAACCCGCGGCCGAGCGTCTGGCGGAAGGTGGTCTCCTCGATCCGCAACGTCTCGGTGATCAGCGCCTCCGCGCGGGTGAGCTCGGGATAATGCCCGCCCATCTTGCGCACCAGCGCCGGCACCAGCCGCCACATCAGCGGC
>DATMMM010000319.1:0-2212 GCA_035569735.1 Allostellaceae bacterium
CGGCGTTTTCTGCGTCGAAGCGGTGGTCATAGGCTTATATAGGCCCGCTCGCCCTAAGAAGAAAATCCTAGACTTCGAGCGCCATGCCGTCGCGCTGGGGATCGGCGCCGCCGGACCAGCGGCCGTCCGCCAGCTTGATGCCGTGCAGGCCCGCGAAGGCGTAGCTCTGGTAGGAGCGGGCGATCCGATAGCCCATGGCCTCGACCTCGCTTGTGACGAAGCGCGGGATCCGATTGGAGACGTCGATGATGTCCGACGTGACGGAGATCCGCGGCGCCGACACTGCCTCGGGCATCGACATATCGAAATCGATCACGTTGACGATGCCCTGCGCCACCGAGCCGCTGATGTAGGTGCCGCCGGGCGCGCCGATCGCGATGAAGGGCTGGTCGTCCTTGAAGACGATGGTGGGCGACATCGAGGTGAAGCGCGCCTTGCCGGGCGCCAGCGATCCCGTGCGACCGGGCCGCGGGTCGTAGACCGACATGCAGCCGTTATACATGAAGCCCAGCCCCTCGGTGATCACGCCCGAGGGTGCACCCAGCGAGTGCGTCATGGCGACCACATTGCCGTCGCCATCGACCACGGAGATGTGGGTGGTGCCCTGTTTTTCCTGACCGAGGCGCTCGACATGCGCCGTCTCGCCGCTCTCGATCTTCCCTGCGAGCTCGCGCGCGTAGCTCTTCGACAGCAAACGGTCGAGCGGCACGCCGACGAAGGCGGGATCGCCGATGTGCCGGTCCTTGTCAGAGGTCGCGTATTTCATCGCTTCGGCGAGCACCCGGATGAATTCGGGGCTGTTGTGGCCGAGACGCCGCAGATCGAAATTCTCCAGGATGTGCAGGATCTCGATCACCAGCGTGCCGCCCGCGGGCGGCGGAGCGCCGGCGATACGGCAGCCGCGATAACTGCCCCAGATCGGCGGGCTCCGCGTGGTCTTGTAGCCCTTGAGGTCTTCCAGGGAGACGCGCCCGCCGTAGCGGGTCATATCGGCCGCGATCTCCTCGGCCATGTCGCCGCGGTAGAAGATATCGACGCCGTCTCGCGCGATTCGCTCGAGGCTCCGCGCCATCTCCTCGTTGACGATGCGGTCGCCCGGAGATTTGAGCGTGCCGTCCGGCTGGAAATAGATCCTGCGCCCGCTGGCGCTGGAGCGAAGCTTGTCGACGAGATCGACGCGGCCGAAGTTGCTCTCCTTCTGCGTCCACATGGTGTGGACGTGCGGCCGGACGACGAAGCCCTCGCGCGCCGCCTCGATCGCGGGCCCAATCACGTCGGCCCAATCCATGGTGCCGAACTCCCTGAGCGCCTCCTCGTAGGCGCGCAGGCTCCCGGGCACGGCGATCGACTGGTAGCCGACGTCGTTGACCTTACCCGTGAGCAGGAAGCCGAAGCCGTCGCGCGCCTCGCCCTCGATCAGATCCGCCCACATGTCCGGCGTCACCGAGGAGGGGCAGCGCGCATGGAAATCGAGATGCAGATGGACGCCGCGCTTGGGCATGTAGATCTGCATGACCCCGAAGCCCGCGATGCCCGCCATCTGCGGATCCACCACGCCCTGCATGAAGGCGCAGGCGATGGCGGCATCGATGGCGTTGCCGCCGCGCTTCAGCGCGATCGCGCCGGCCTCTACGGCTTCGGGCTGAGGCGCCACGATCATTCCGCGCATGCGCTTTGCTCCTTCAACGGGTCCCTCGCGATGCTAGCACGGAGGAGAAACGTTGAGTCGACGGGCTGCCGTGCGATAGAAAGAGCCGCATGTCCGAGCCCCAATCCGCCGCACCCAACTCGCTTCCGCTCAGCGGTCTCACGGTCGCGGAGTTCTCGCACGCGATCATGGGGCCGTCGGCCGGCATGGTGCTGGCCGATCTCGGCGCCGAGGTGATCAAGGTCGAGCCCGCGCCGGAGGGCGATCCCACGCGCCGGCTCAAGGGCTCGGGCGTGGGCTTCTTCGGCTTCTACAATCGGAACAAGAAAAGCCTGGCGATCGACGTCAAATCGCCGCGCGCGCGGCCCGTGATCGAGGCCCTGCTGCGCAAGAGCGACGTGCTGATCGAGAACTTCGCCGCCGGCACGATGGAGCGGCTGGGTCTCGGCTACGAAGCGGTGTCGCGGCTCAATCCGCGCCTCATTTATGCCTCGCTCAAGGGCTTCCTCAGCGGCCCCTATGAGCAGCGCCGCGCGCTCGACGCGGTGGTGCAGATGATGAGCG
>DATMMM010000320.1:0-14008 GCA_035569735.1 Allostellaceae bacterium
TGCCGCCCTCCGGGTCCCGGCGGTGCTGGAGGCGACCGACGCCGTTCTCGCAGGCGGCGCCGGGCGCACGGTCGAGGTGGACCTGCCGGGCTTGGTCGAGCGCCATCTGAGCGCCCAGGTGGGCCCACTTCGGCCGCCGACCTCCGCGGGCGCCGCCGCCGTCGTCACGCTCACCGACATCACCGGCATGAAGCGCAGCGAGCGGATGCGGCAGGACTTTGTCGCCAATGCCAGCCACGAGTTGCGAACGCCGCTCGCGACGCTCCTGGGTTTCATCGAGACGCTGCGCGGACCCGCCCGCGACGACAACGCGGCGCGCGAGCGCTTTCTCTCGATCATGGCGGAACAGGCGAGCCGGATGGCGCGGCTGGTCGACGACCTGCTCTCGCTCTCGCGCATCGAGCTCAACGAGCACCTGGCGCCGAAGGAGCGGGTCGATCTCCGGCGCGTGCTGATCGCGGTCGCCGATGGGCTGGAGCAGCGGGCCGCCAAGCGGCAGATGCGGATCGACGTCGCCTTGCCCGACTCGCTTCCCGACGTGGTCGGTGATCCCGACGAGATCGTCCAGGTGTTCCAGAACCTGATCGACAACGCGATCAAGTACGGCCGCTCGGGCACGGCGGTCGAGGTGACGGCCGGCGCCTCGCCCAGACGCCTCGCCGGCGCGCTCGCGGCGGAGGTCGCGATCCGCGATCACGGCGAGGGCATCCTCGCCGAGCAGATTCCGCGGCTCACGGAGCGCTTCTACCGGGTCGATCCCGCCCGCTCTCGGGAGCTTGGCGGCACCGGCTTGGGCCTTGCCATCGTCAAGCACATCGTCAATCACCACCGCGGCCTGCTCGAGATCGAGAGCGAGCTTGGCCAGGGCTCCGTCTTCACGGTTCATCTGCCGATTGTGGAGACTGCAGAGCCGCGGCGCCTGTAGCGCGCATTCCACGGCGCCTCGTCACAAAACTGTAATCGAACCGTCATAAGGTCGTCCCCGACCGGAGACTATCGACGGGCAGTGCGACTGGACGGCGCGCGTCGCCGTCCCAAATGGTCCAACCAAATTGGAGGAGAACAGGCTCGTGAAGGCAAAAACCGTTTTGATGCTGGGCGCGATGCTGGCTGGGCTGGGCACGCTCGGCTTTGCCGCGAGCGCCGCGGAGATCTCGGGCGCGGGCGCGACCTTCCCCTACCCGATCTACGCCAAATGGGCGGAGGCCTATAAGGCCAAAACCGGTGTGAGCATGAACTATCAGTCGATCGGCTCCGGCGGCGGCATCCAGCAGATCAAGAAGAAGACCGTCAACTTCGGCGCCTCGGACGCGCCGCTCAAGCCCGCCGAGCTCGAGGAGATCGGCTTGACGCAGTTCCCGATGATCATGGGCGGCATCGTGCCCGTGGTGAACCTGCTGGGGATCAAGCCCGGCGAGATGAAGCTCACCGGCCCCGTCCTTGCCGACATCTTCCTGGGCAAGGTGGCGAAGTGGAACGATCCCGCGATCGCTAAGCTCAACCCCGGCGTCAAGTTGCCCGACCAGGCGATCGCCGTCGTGCACCGCTCGGACGGATCGGGCACCACCTATAATTTCGCGGACTACCTCGCCAAGGTAAGCCCGGAGTGGAAGGACAAGGTCGGCGTCAATACCTCGGTCGAATGGCCGACCGGCCTCGGCGGCAAGGGCAATGAGGGCGTCGCGGCAGTCACCTCTCAGACCGGCGGCGCCATCGGCTATGTGGAATACGCCTATGCGCTCCAGAACAAGATGACCTTCACCCTGATGGGCAACAAGGAAGGCAACTTCGTGGCGCCGAGCGCCAATAGCTTCCAGTCGGCGGCGGCGAATGCCAATTGGAAGGGCACGCCCGGCTATGCTCTGCTCCTGACGGATCAGCCCGGCAAGGAGAGCTGGCCGATCACCGCCTCGAGCTTCATCCTGGTCTACAAGAAGCAGGAAGACGTCGCGACGGCCAAGGCCGTGCTCGACTTCTTCGCCTGGTCCTATGCCAACGGCGGCAAGATGGCGGAGGAGCTCGATTACGTGCCGATGCCCACGAGCGTCGTGAGCCTGGTCGAGGATACCTGGAAGAACGAGGTCAAAGGGCCCGACGGCAAGCCGGTATGGACCGGCCCGTCCTCGTGATCTGAAGCACAACGTGGAAGGGAGAGCATCGCGGCTCTCCCTTCCTCTCTCCTTTAGAAAGATAAAGGCTTGGCCGACATCGCCTTGAGGGACGCCGGAACCGGGGCGCGCCAGCACGCCTTGGACATGGTGTTCCGGAGCGCGACCTGGGTCTTCGCCGTCTTCGTCCTGCTCATTCTGACCGGGGTGATCGTCTCGCTGGTAGCGGGCGCGCTGCCGGCGCTCGAGCATTTCGGCTGGGGCTTCATCACCAGCAGCGACTGGAACCCCGTCACCGAAAAGTTCGGCGCGCTCCCGGCGATCTACGGTACGCTGGTCACATCGGCGATCGCCATGCTGATCGGCATTCCCGTCGCCTTCGGGATCGCTATCTTCATCACGGAGCTCTGCCCGCCCTGGCTCAAGCGCCCGATCGGCACGCTGATCGAGCTCCTGGCGGCGGTGCCCAGCATCATCTACGGCATCTGGGGGCTTTTCGTCTTCGCACCGGTGCTGCAGTCGACGCTGGAGCCCTTCCTCATCAACACGCTCGGGAACGTGCCGTGGATCGGCGCGCTCTTCGCGGGGCCGCCGCTCGGTATCGGCATCATGACCGCCGGGCTCATCCTGGGCATCATGGTGCTGCCTTTCATCACTTCCGTGATGCGCGATGTGTTCGAGACCGTGCCGACCGTGCTCAAGGAATCCGCCTACGGGATCGGTGCCACCACCTGGGAGGTGATCTGGAATATCGTGCTGCCGACGACGCGGGTCGGCGTGATCGGCGGCATCATGCTGGGGCTCGGTCGCGCGCTCGGCGAGACCATGGCGGTGACCTTCGTGATCGGCAATGCCCACCGCATCCAGTCCTCGTTGATGGCGCCGGGCACCACGATCTCCGCGACCCTCGCCAACGAGTTCACCGAGGCAGTGGGCGATCTCTATCTGTCCTCGCTGATCGCCCTCGGCCTCGTGCTCTCCGTCATAACCCTGCTGGTGCTGACGGCGGCCAAGCTCATGCTGCTCCGCTTGCAGCAACAGGCAGGACGGTGAGCCGATGAGCCCCTACGCGCGTCGGCGGGCCACCAACACGGTCGTGCTCGCCCTCTCGGTCGCGGCGACGGCGTTTGGCTTGATATGGCTGGCCTTCATCTTCTGGACA
Organism: Allostellaceae bacterium; assembly: GCA_035569735.1. Lineage (GTDB taxonomy): Bacteria > Pseudomonadota > Alphaproteobacteria > ATCC43930 > CGMCC-115725 > DASZHJ01. Next base: position 3,271 of record DATMMM010000320.1, read on the forward strand.
CTGCTTCGGAACGGCATCGGCGCGATCACCCTCGATCTCTTCGTCCAGACGACGCCGCCACCGGGCAGCGCGGGTGGGCTGCGCAATGCCATCTATGGCAGCGTCGTCATGACCCTGGTTGCGACCCTGGTGGGCTCGCCCATCGGCATCCTCGCCGGCACGTTCCTTGCGGAATACGGCCGCAGCAACCCTATCGCCTCGGCGGTGCGTTTCATCAACGACATCCTCCTGAGCGCGCCCTCGATCATCATCGGCATGTTTGTCTATCAGGTGATGGTGGCCCGGATGGGGCATTTCTCCGCCTGGGCGGGTGCCATGGCGCTGGCGATGATCGTGATACCCGTGGTGGTGCGCACCACCGAGGACATGCTCAATCTGGTGCCCGGCAGCCTGCGCGAGGCCGCCTTCGCGCTCGGCACGCCCAAATGGAAGGTGATCGTCATGGTCACCTACCGCGCGGCGCTGCAGGGCATGCTGACGGGCGTGCTGCTGGCGGTTGCGCGGATCAGCGGCGAGACCGCGCCGCTGCTCTTCACCGCGCTCAACAACCAGTTCTGGAGCACCAACATGAATGCTCCGATGGCCAACCTGCCCTACGTGATCTACCAATTCGCGCTCAGCCCCTATAAGGACTGGCAAAGCCTCGCCTGGGGCGGCGCCTTGCTCATCACCGTGGCGATCCTGGTGCTCAACATCACCGCCCGACTCCTCGCCAACTTGAAGAGCTTCGAAAAATGAGCGACCTCTCCCTCCGCCCGGACGAACCCAATCGCCCGTTCCGGTTGGGCATGCCCCGGCCCGGCAATGGCGGGCCCGCGCCGACGCATGCCGCGGTGATCGCCGAGCGCGCGCGTCACAGTGCCGAAGCCAAGGCGCCGGCCTCGCCCGAGAAGATCGTGGTGCGCGATCTGCGCTTCTACTACAAGCAGTACGAGGCGTTGAAAGGGATCAACCTGGGTCTGCGCGACAAGCGGGTCACCGCCTTCATCGGCCCCTCCGGTTGCGGCAAATCCACGCTCCTGCGTGTCTTGAACCGGATCTATCAGCTCTATCCCGAGCAGCGCGCGACCGGCGAGGTGCTGGTGGACGGCCGCAACATCCTCGATCCCAAGGTCGATCTCAACCTGCTCAGGGCCAAGATCGGCATGGTCTTTCAGAAGCCGACGCCGTTCCCGATGTCGATTCACGACAACATCGCCTTCGGCATTCGGCTCTACGAGAAGCTGCCGCCGGCCCAGCTCGACGAGCGCGTCGAATCGGCGCTCCGGCGCGCCGCACTCTGGGACGAGGTCAAGGACAAGCTCAAGCAGAGCGGGCTGAGCCTCTCGGGCGGCCAGCAGCAGCGGCTCTGCATCGCGCGCGCCATCGCGGTCGAACCCGAGATCCTCCTGCTCGACGAGCCCGCCTCGGCGCTCGACCCGATCTCGACTCAGCGCATCGAGGAGCTTATCAACGAGCTCAAGACCGATTACTGCATCGCGATCGTCACGCACAATATGCAGCAGGCCGCGCGCAGCTCCGACTACACTGCCTTTATGTATCTGGGCGAGCTCGTGGAGTTCGACGAGACCGAGGTCATCTTCACGCATCCGAAGAACAAGCGCACCGAGGACTACATCACCGGCCGCTTCGGCTGATCCCCTGGGGGCAGAACAGAAATGGTTTCCGAGCACATCATCAAGAGCTACGACGAGGAGTTGCGTCGGCTCGACAACGCGATCACGCAGATGGGGGGGCTCGCCGAGACCCAGCTCGCGAGCGCGATCGAGGCGATGGTGAAGCGCGACAGCCGGCTCGCCGCCGACGTGGTCGAGGCCGACGCGCGCGTCGACGAGCTGGAGCAGGACATCGAGAGCTTGGCTCTGAGGCTCTTGGCGCTCCGGCAGCCGATGGCGGTGGATCTGCGGCAGATCCTGGCCGCGCTCAAGACTGCCAGCGACCTCGAGCGCATCGGCGACTACGCGACCAACGTCGCCAAGCGCTCGATCGTGCTCAACCAGTCGCCGCCGGTGAAGCCCGCCTTCTCGATCCCGCGCATGGGCCGGCTCGGGCAGGCCATGATCAAGGACGTGCTGGACGCCTATGTCGAGCGCGATGCCGACAAGGCGCTCCTGGTCTGGGCGCGCGACGAGGAGCTCGACGAGATGTACACGAGCCTCTTCCGCGAGCTGCTCACCTACATGATCGAGGACGTGCGGAACATCACGGCCTGCACGCACCTCCTTTTCATGGCGAAGAACATCGAGCGCATCGGCGATCACGCGACCAACATCGCCGAGACGCTCTATTTCATGGTGCATGGAACGCCGCTCACCATCGCGCGGCCCAAGCGAGACTGGACCACATCTGCCTCGGCGCCCGCCGGCGAGGGTGTCGCGAACGGCAAGGATGGGCACGGGCCCGAGGATAGCCAGCAATGAACCCGCTCATCCTTGTAGTCGAGGACGAACCCGCCCTCGCGACGCTGCTGCGCTACAACCTCGAGAAGGAAGGCTTCTCGGTCGCCGAGGCGCATGACGGCGAGGAGGCGCTCCTGCAGCTCTCCGAGCGCACGCCCGATGCCGTGCTGCTCGACTGGATGCTGCCGCAGGTCTCCGGGCTCGAGATCTGCCGCCGGATCCGCCGCACGCCGCAGTGGCGCTCGCTTCCGGTGATCATGCTGACCGCCAAGGGCGAGGAGGTGGACCGCGTGCGCGGTCTCGAGGGTGGCGCCGACGACTACGTCGTCAAGCCCTTCGGCGTCACCGAGCTGGTGGCGCGGCTCAGGGCAGTGCTCCGCCGCGCGAAACCCACCGCCGGCGCCGAAACGCTGCGCTACGCCGACCTCGTGATGGACCTCGCGAGCCACCGAGTCACCCGCAACGGCACCTCCGTGCATCTGGGCCCGACGGAGTTCCGGCTCCTGCGCGTGCTGCTGGAGCGGCCGGGCCGGGTGTTCTCGCGCGAGCAGCTCCTGGACGCCGTCTGGGGCCGCGAATCCGAGATCGAGCCGCGCACCGTCGACGTCCACATCCGGCGCCTGCGCAAGGCGCTCAACGAGGATGGCCGGCGCGACCTCATCCGCACTGTCCGCGCCGCGGGCTACGCGGTGGATCAGACCGGGCGGTAGCGGCGCACTCGCCGTTACCGCGGACTGGTGCCGTAGGGAGATTGCTGGCGATAGGAGGGCGGAGGCGGTGCCGCCGGGCGCGCGCCGAACAGGCGCTCGAGCCAGCTCGGACCGGAGGGCGCTCGCTGCGCCGCCACCGGCAGCGGCGTCACCGTCGCTGCCATCAGCGCAGGAGCGGTATTGAGCGGCTTCACCGGCTGGCCGCGCATCGCCTCGACCATGAAGGCGTGCCAGGTGCGGGCGGGCAGCGTGCCGCCGGTTACGTTCTTCATCGGCGAGTTGTCGTCGTTCCCGAGCCAGACGCCGGCCACCAGATCGGCGGTGAAGCCCTCGAACCAGGCGTCGTGGTAGTCCTGCGTGGTGCCGGTCTTGCCGGCAATCGGCCGGCCGATCTGCGCGCTGCGTCCGGTGCCATGATCGACCACGCCCACCAGCAGCTCCGTCATCTCGGCGGCGATCTCGGGCGCGATCACTTGGCCGGGCCCAGAGCCCGTGCGGTGATAGATGACGGTGCCGTCCTTGTCCTTGATCTCGGCGATGCCATAGGGCCAGGCGCCGTCGCCGCCGCTCGCGAAGGCGGCGTAGGCGCCGGTCAGCTCCATCAGCGAGACCTCGGCGGTGCCGAGCGCCAGGCTCATGTCGCGGTTGAGCTCGCTGGTGATGCCGAGCCGGTGAGCGGTGGCGATGATGGCGTCGACGCCCACGCGCTGCTCCACCTGGATGGCGACGGTGTTGAGGGAATGCGCCACCGCGTCGGCGACGCTGACGTCGCCCATATACTTGTTGCCGTAGTTGTGCGGCTGGTAATCGCCAATCCGGATCGGCGCGTCGACGAAGCGGTCCTGGGGCGTGATGCCGTGCTCGAGTGCGGTCAGGTAGACGAAGGGCTTGAAGGAGGAGCCCGGCTGGCGCAGCGCCTGGGTCGCGCGGTTGAATTGGCTGTCGACGTAGTTGCGCCCGCCCACGAGCGCGCGCACCGCCCCATCGGGCGTCATGGCGACCAGCGCGCCTTGGCTCACATCCGATTTCTCGCCGTCCTGATCGAGCGTTTGGTCGATCGCGCGCTCGGCGGCGTCCTGCAGCTTGGGGTCGAGCGTCGAGACCACCGTGAGATCGCGGTTGCCGAACCCCGTGAAGCTGCCGACCTGCTCGGCGACCCAATCGGCGAAATAGCGGCTCCCCGCGCGCGTCGGCACCACGCGCGCGAGCTGGCTCTTCTGGCTCTCGGCAGCCGCCATTTGCGCGTCCGTGATGAAGCCCGCCGCCACCATGTTCTCGAGCACCTGGTGCGCGCGGGCGGCGGAGCGCCCGCGGTCGCCCGCCGGGCTGAAGCGCGTCGGCGCCCTCAGCAGTCCCGCGATGTCCGCCGCCTCGTAGAGCGTCACGTCCCGCGCGGACTTTCCGAAATAGCGCCGCGCCGCCGCATCGACGCCATAGGTGCCGGCGCCGAGATAGACCCGGTTCAGGTAGATCTCCAGGATCTGGTCCTTCGTGAAGCGATGCTCCAGCCAGAGCGCCAGCAACATCTCCTGGATCTTGCGGCTCATCGTGCGCTCGGGCTTCAAGAACAGGTTCTTGGCGAGCTGCTGGCTGATGGTGCTGCCGCCCTGGACGACGTGGCCCGCCCGCAGGTTCGTCACCATGGCGCGCAGGAGCCCGATGGGATCGAGGCCGAAGTGATAGTAGAAGCGCCGGTCCTCGGTCGCGAGCACGGCTTCCGGCAGGTACTTCGACATGTCCTTGACGTGGATCGGCTCGCCGAAGAGATCGCCATATGTGGCGATGAGCGAGCCGTCGACGGCAAGCACGGTGATGCTGGGCCGGCGCTCCGCCACCGTGAGGTCGGCGGTGCTCGGCAGCGTCAGCGCGAAATATCCGAGCATCAGTCCCAGCAGGACGACACCCCAGAGGCCTGCGATCAGGCCGCACCGGAGGATGATGCGCGGGATCGAGCGGCCGGCCTGCTTGGCGGGGCGCGGCTTGCGCTCGCGCGCCTCCGTCGGCTTGCGCGGGCGATCGTCCGGATCGGTGTGGAGGTCTTTGGAGGTGCGTCTGGGCATCGGAAGGCCGCGGCGCTTCTAGCACAGTTGTGCGCTCTGCGGCAGGGGTAACGGCACGCCCGCTATCGCGCGCGGTGCCCCAGAAATGCCATAGTCCCTGCCACGGAACCCTCATGATCCCGGCGCTCATCGTTTTTATCGGCACCTATGCGGTGGTGGCACTGGGCCGGCTGCCGGGGCTGCGCGTCGACCGGGCGGGCGCCGCGCTCATCGGCGCCAGCCTGATGGTCGGTTTCGACGTCTTGAGCCTCGAGGACGCCTACCGCGCGATCGATCTCAACACGATCGTGCTGCTGGTCGGCATGATGATCCTGGTGGCGAATCTGAAGCTCGCGGGCTTCTTCGCACTCGCGGCGCGCTGGGTCGCCGAGCGCGCGCGCCATCCGCTGAGCCTGCTCGCGGGGGTAACGCTGGTCTCAGGCGTGCTCTCGGCCTTCCTGGTCAACGACACCGTCTGCCTGATGCTGACGCCGCTGGTGGCGGAGCTCGCGCTCGGGCTTCGGCGCAATGCCGTGCCTTATCTGCTGGGCCTCGCCATGGCCTCCAACATCGGCAGCACCGCCACCATCACCGGCAACCCCCAGAACATCCTGATCGGCAGCTTCTCCGGCATTCCCTATGCGCAGTTCGCGGGCGCCCTGGCGCCGGTGGCGGCGCTCGGTCTCGCCGTCCTGTTCGCGCTCGTGGTGCTGATGTTTCCGCGCGAGTTCCTGGTGCGCACCCGCTTCGAGGTCCCGACGGCCCCCGTGCGCGTCCACCGGGCGCTCTTGATCAAGGCTCTGATCGCCGCTCTCGGCATGATCGCGGCCTTCTTCGCGGGCGTGCCGCCGGCGGAAGTGGCGATCATCGGCGGCGCGATGCTGCTGATCACCCGGCGCCTCAAGCCCGAGCGGGTCTACCGCGAGATCGACTGGGCGCTGCTGCTGCTGTTCGCGGGACTTTTCGTCGTGGTGCGCGGCACCGAGCAGGCGCTGCTCACACCCGAGGTGCTGCGCGCGGCCGAGCATCTCGCGATCGACGAGCCGGCGGTCCTGGCGCTCACCGCGGCTCTGCTCTCCAACATCGTCAGCAACGTGCCGAGCGTGCTGGTGCTGAAACCCTTCGTGGCGGCGCTCGCGCATCCCGGCCGCGCCTGGCTCGTGCTTGCCATGGCCTCGACGCTCGCGGGCAATCTCACCATCGTCGGGTCGATCGCGAACTTGATCGTGGTCGAGCGCGCGCGCCGGCATCGCGTCGCCATCGACTTCTGGAGCTATCTCAAGCTCGGCCTGCCCGTGACGGTGATCACCATCGCGATCGGTGTCTGGTGGATGCGCTGAGTATCAAGCATTTTCTGCCGAAGTGGACGCCGGTTCGGCGCAGAAAATGCGACAAACCAAAGAATCTACGCGAGCAGCTTTCCCAGCCGGACGCGGTCGGCGCTGCGGCCCTCGATGAGAACATAGTTCCTCGCCACCGCCTCCTGCCGGAAGCCCGCCGCTCGCGCGAAAGCGAGCCCGCGCAGGTTGTGCGCCTGCACCGCGCCGGTGAGCCGGCGGGCGCCATGCCGGCGCGCCCAAGCCTCGACCTCGCCCCAGAGCCGGCGGCCGATGCCGAGCCCGGAAGCCTCGCGGAGTACGTTCACGGAGGTGAAGCCGTCATGGCGCGAGCGCGACCAGGGATCGAACCAGGCGCCGGCGTGGCCCAGCATGCGCTCTCGGCCGGGCTCGCCCGCGAAGGCGCCGAGCACGAAGTGCCGGGGGTTTGCGGCGCTGTCTGCGATCTCCTTCTGGATCTGACGGACGGACGCCACTTCGCTGGCCTCTTTCGTGAAGACCGGCGCCTCCCGCAGGATGGCGCGCTCCCAGGCCTGGAGCCGTGCCGCGTCGCCCGGCTCGATCGCGCGGATGGAGAGGGGGGCGATGGGCGCCCGCTCGGCGGGCGGGTGGAGGTCCAGCGGTACCCAGCGCGGCTCGCGCTCGGCCGCGAGCGGCCGGCTCATCCAGTAATGGTCGCGCCAGGCGTCTCCGATCAGCGCGGCATCGGGAACCCGGCCTTCGATCTCGAAGCCTGAGCGGCGGTAGAGCGCCAGCGCGCTCGGGTTGTCGACATCGACCCGAAGCTCCAGCCGGCGCGCGCGTCGGGCGCGTGCCCGGGCCTCGAGCGCCTCGAGCAACCGAAACCCGACGCCACGGCCCCGCCGCGCCTCCCGCACGCCGATATGCGCCACATAGACGATGCCGCGCGTGCGCGCGAACCCGCCGGGAAAGGCGCCGAGGAAACCGATCATCCGGCCGGCCTCTATCGCGACGAAATAGACGCCGGTGCCGCGACCGCGCATCTCGCGCAACCCCTGCTCCGGACGCTCGGCCCAGGGCGGGCGGTCCTCTGAGGTGCCGAGGAACTCGGTCTCCTCATTGATCGCCATGATGATTTCGACCAGCTCCGCCCCGTCCGGGGGCAGCGCCTCGCGAATGCTCGCCGCGTCGGTCCTTGCTTCGGCCATCCTCGACTCCGTCCCGCAGCGGCGCTGAAACGATCCAGAAAGCAAAGGCCCCACCGGGGTGCGGCGGGGCCTTGCGGATTTCGCGGATGTCGCTGCTGTCAGCGCATGCGCAACTCGCCGGGCCCGCCGGTGGTGCCGGAGGGGTTGTCGAAAGCGGTGAGTTGGGCCGTCATCATGCGGGCGTTCTAGAGAGAGGTGCCGCGGTTGTCAATTTGAGCCGGCGCCAGCACGCCCAGAACAGCGCCAGCAGCACCAGCGGCATGAGCGGCAGATGCGCGTATCGCGCGAGGCTCGAGCCGACCATGGGCGTGAGCCACGCGATCACCAGCAATGTGCGCAGCCCCGGCATCCAGCCGAAGCGCAATCCGTCCGCCGCCAGGATCGCGATCGGTATCACCAGCAGGACGAGATCGTAGTCATAGAGCGCCGGCGCCACGAGCGTGGTCCCGGCCACGGCAAGCGCGGCGCGACGCTCGAGGCTGCCGCCGTGCCACCACGCTTGGATGCAAACCGCGGCGACCGCGAGCGCCACGCCGGCTTGGAGGCCGGAAGCGAGCGTCACGCCCGCGCCGAGCAGTCGCGCCGCCGCGAACACGCTCGCCATCTTGTCCCACGGCAGCACGCCCGAGCGGAGATAATCGCCCGCCACCGCCAAGTGCTCCCAGAATCCTACCCAACTCGCGAGGCCGAAAGCGAGCCAGGCCAGGAGGGCGAACAGCAGCGCCGAGAGCACCGCCACTCCGATCGTCCGCCAATAACCGCCGGCGGCGAGGACAAGCGGCACCAAGAGTCCGAGATGCGGCTTGTAGGTGAGGAGGCCCAGGAGCACGCCCGCGGCGAGGGGCCGGCTCTCCAGCAAGATCAATCCTCCGCCCAACAGGGCCGCGGAGAGGAACCCGTTCTGGCCGCCGAGCCCGTTGACCAGCACGCCGGTGAAGGCGAGAGCGGCGAGGAGGGCGCGCCGGTCCGGCAGGATCGCGTGAATGAGCCAGAGATAGAGCGCCAGCGTCGCCCCCATGAAGAGCACGAAGGCAACCGAATAGGGCAGCAGCGCCAAGGGCAGGATCAGCAGGGCGAATGTGGGTGGGTATTGCCAGGGGACGACCTGCCCCTCGGTGGCGGGAACGATCGCCCGCTCGGCTGCCGCCATGCGGTCGATGTCGTAGGCCTCCGTCAATCTTCCGTGGAGCGCGAGGTCGGAGGTCGCGTAGAAATTGATGAAATCGGCGCCGAGCGGTTTTCCCGCGGGGTCGATGAAATCGCGGCTGAGCCCCACCCACAACACGGCGAGCGCCGCATAGATCGCGAGGGCGAGATTGGAATAGCCGGCAACGCGCTCGGCGGTGATCCAACGCTCGGGGATCACCGTCGCAGCCCCCGCCGTGTCAGGGACTCAGGAGGCTGTTTGCGGAAGCAATCGGAGGCTGACTGCGGGCGGGCAGCGGTGCCAGACCTCGACCGCCGTCTGCTGCGCCTTTTGCGCGTCGCTCGCCATGGTCAGGTGCATGGTGTTCTCGTTGAGGAGCGCCATATAGACCGTCTGGCCCGCGCCGGGATCGGAGGGCGGCACCTCATAGGTGAAGTAATGCCGGCTGTAATTGCCGTGGGTCGCGGTGCCCGCGGGCGTCACGATGGCAGGGCCCTCAATCGAGAGGCGCTTGCCCTCGGCGGAGCACCAGTTGCCGTCGATCGCGTCCGCGAGCGCGAGCCCAGGGGAAAGGGCCATGATCGCGCCCGCAGCGACACCGAGCGCAAGCGTCCACCGAGCTCGAGCCATGCCTTGTCTCCTCTCGATCGCGATGAGTGTCATGAGCATAGCGCGGTCAAGCTCCCGCGCCCAGCTTCTGGGCGAGCAGGCTCTTGGCGAGCATGCCGTGAATCCCCTTGTTGCCGTCGACGAGCTGCGTCACCCGGAAATCGACGCCCAGGCTGCAGAGCATATAGGCGTCCGCGGGCGCCAGGCCCGCGAGCTCGCCCAGGAGCTTGATCATCTGCCGTAGCGCCTGCTTGGCGGCATCGTCGAGGTCCTCGTCGAGACCGAGGGTGATGTGGTGGCTCGGCGTCTCCGCGCGCGGCATGTCGAGGCGCATGTCCTTGCGCAGGATGAGCTCGAAGGTGCCGCTGAGCGCGGTCTCGAGCGCCGTGATGCAGACCTCGCCGTCGCCCTGCACGCCGTGCCCGTCGCCCACCGAGAAGAGTCCGCCCTTGGTCCAGATCGGCAGATAAAGCGTGGCGCCTGCTACCAGCTCCTTCAGGTCCAGGTTGCCGCCGAACTCGCGGGGAATGATGGTGGTGACCGGCCCGTAGATCGGCCTCGGCGCCACGCCCATGACGCCGAAGAAGGGCGCCAGCGGAATCTCCATGCCGAAGGGCGTCGTGCCGATCCCGCGCTGGCGATCGATGGCGGTGTGCCAGAGCTTCCGCGTGGGAAAATCCTCGGGGATGGTGCCGCGCAAGGGCGCGATCCGCGTCCAGCCCCAGTTCTGGCGGAAATCGATGCCGCGGATACGCACCTCCAAGGTGTCGCCGGGCTCGGCGCCCTCGATCGCGATCGGACCGGTGAGAATGTGGCCGCCGCCCAGGAACGGGGTCAATTTCGCGTGGATCGCCCGCTGCTCCGGCAGCACTTCAAAGGGCGGACCGGGCATCACCTCGGGTGCGCCGGAGACGCAATCGACCGACACCGTATCCCCAGAGGCAACGCTGAGAACCGGCTTCAAACCGGCATCGAAATAGCCCCAATGGCAGGTCTCAGGGCCGGCGCGGAGCGTGTGGTGCTTGGACATCTGGCCAGCATGCCAGGGATCGAGGCGCCGCGCCTAGCAAGAGATGCGCGGAGCGTGCGGGTGGTGGCCCTCAGACGTCCAGGTTGACCACGTTGAGGGCGTTTTCCTGGATGAACTCGCGGCGGGGCTCGACGACGTCGCCCATCAGGGTCGAGAACATCTCGGCCGCGGAATCCTCGTGCGCCACTTTGACCTGGAGGAGCGTGCGGGCGTCGGGATTGAGCGTGGTCTCCCAGAGCTGCTCCGGGTTCATCTCGCCCAGGCCCTTGTAGCGCTGGATCTCGCCCTTCTTGGGGCC
>DATMMM010000321.1:0-5531 GCA_035569735.1 Allostellaceae bacterium
GATCATTTGATGGTGCTGATCTTTCCGACGGCGGTGCTCGGCATGGGCGCGAGCTTCGGCGACAGCTATGGGAGCTTGCTGGCGCTCTCGGTGGGTGGTGCCATCGCGTTCGGCGCGGGCTCGGTGCCGGCGGGCTGGCTCGGCGACCGCTGGAGCCAGCGCAACATGATGACGGTGTTCTTCGTCGGCGTGGGTGCGGCGGCACTGCTCACGGCCGCCAGCACCACGCCGCTCATGCTCGCCGCGAGCCTCACGCTGCTCGGGCTCTTCGCCGCGATCTACCATCCCGTGGGTACGGCGATGCTGGTGGCGAACGCGGGCAAGCTCGGCCGCACCATCGGGGTCAACGGCGTCTGGGGCAACATGGGCGTGGCTGCCGCGGCGATCACGGCGGGAACACTGACGCAGGTCCTCGGCTGGCGCTGGGCCTTCGCGGTGCCGGGCCTCGTGGCCATCGCGCTCGGAATCGTCTTCCACGTCATGGTTCCGAACCAGGCCGTGCAGAAGAGAACAGCGACACGCAGCGGCGCGCCCCTGCCGCGGAGCGTGGTCGTGCACGCCTTCTCGGTGCTCGTGCTCGTGGCGGCGTCCGGCAGCATCGTCTTCGCGGCGGTGACGAACTCAATGCCAAAAGTGTTCGACGAGCGCCTCTCGCTGCTCGCGGGCTCGCCGTTCTGGATCGGCGTTCTTGTCGCCGTCGTCTATGTGATCGGCGCGATGGCGCAGCTCGTCGTGGGGCATTTCGTCGACCGGCACCCGTTGCGCACGGTGTTCCTGCCGCTCTCGCTCATCCAGGGACCGTGCCTGCTGCTCGCCGCCTGGGCGCAGGACTGGGCGATGCTGGCGCTCGCCGTCGCCATTACCTTCGGCATCTTCGGGCAGGTCACCATCAACGACGCGATGGTCGCGCGCTATACCGACCAGGCCTGGCGCGCCCGTGCCTACGCGTTCCGCTACGTGGTGTCGTTCAGCGCCGGTGCCTGCGCGATCCCGCTGGTAGCTCTCCTGCATGAGCGCGCCGGCGGGTTCAGCGTGACGTTCCTGGTGCTGGCCGGCTTCGGCTCGATGGTCTTCGCGGGTGCGCTCCTGTTCCCGCATCGGCCGGAAGAGCTCGAGGTATTACCGGTCCAGGCGCAGCCGGCGGAGTAGAGTGATGGAGGGACACGCAATGAATTGGGCCATTTCCGAGCGGGCGCGGTCCTTGCACGCCGAAAGCCTTGTCTGGGACGCGCACGCCTGCCTGCCGCTGCTGCCGGGCCAGAGCATGGCGGCGCTGGAGCGCCACCACGCCGCCGGCGCGAGCTTCGTCTCGGTCAACGTCGGCATGGATTTCAACCCGATCCCGACGGTCATGCGGGTGATCGCGGCCTTCCGAGCCTGGATCGCGGAGCATTCCGAGCGCTACCTGCTGCCCGAGAGCGTCGAGGATGTGCGCCGCGCGAAGCGCGAGGGCAAGCTCGCCGTCGCCTTCGATCTCGAGGGCTCCGTCATGCTCGACGACGATCTCGCGATGCTGCGGCTCTACCGCGACCTCGGCGTGCGCCAGATCCATCTCGCCTACAACCGCGACAATTCCGTGGGCGGCGGCTGCCACGGCGCCGATGTGCCGCTGACCCCGCTCGGCCGCCAGGTCGTGGATGAGATCAACCGCGTCGGCCTGATCATGGATTGCTCGCATTCGGGCTATCGCACCAGCATGGAGGTGATGGAGCGCTCCAAGCGGCCGGTGGTGTTCTCGCACTCGAACCCCAAGGCGCTGAAGAACCACGCCCGCAACGTCACCGACGATCAGATCGACGCCTGCGCGCGCACGGGCGGCGTGGTCGCCCTGAGCGGCATCGGTATCTTCCTGGGTGCCAACGACATCAGCACGGAGACGCTGGTCCGCCATATCGATTATGTCGTCGATCGGATCGGGATCCACCATGTCGGGTTGGGCCTCGACTACGTCTTCGACCGCGAGGCCGACGACATGCCGCCGGGCCTCGATCAACAGCAGTGGTGGCCGCCCGGGAACGAATACGGGAAGTCGCTCTACGCGGAGATGAAGATCGTGCCGCCGGAGCGCTTGCCCGAGATCACCGAAGCCTTGCTCGCGCACCAATACGGCGAAGCCGATGTCGCCAAGATCATCGGCGGCAACATGCTGCGCGTGGCCGAGCAGAGCTGGCAGCCGATCGGAAGCTGACGGGATCCGCCGATCTCAAGCGAGGGGCGAGGCGGCGCGGCGCCGTGCAGTGCCGTGGCTTGTGCGAGACTGCCACCCGGAGACCGGGTCTAAGGCCCAGCCAAAACACTCAACTTGGCCCCGACGGCTCGCCGGCGGACATGCTAACCTAACAATCAATTATTGTATCGGCACGCGTGGTGTGCCCCAGGGTGGGAATCGACTTGTCATCGAGCGACGACAAGATCACGCCGCCGCCGCCCGGCGCGAATGCAAAAATCCTCGCCATCTATGATTACTGGCGACGGATCGCGCCCGGCCCGAGGCTGCTGCCGGGACGGCGGCATCTGCGCCCGACCGATATTCCGAAACTGCTGCCGAACGTGTGGCTCGTCGATGTCGCAGGCAATCCGCAGCGGTTCCAGGTGCGCCTGGTCGGGAGCGCGCTGCAGCTGGCGGGTTTCCCGCTCAAACCCGGGGATTTTGTTGAAGGCCCGATCCCGCCCGCACGCAGGCAAGCGGCGCTGTCGGACTTCCGGTTTGTCACCAAATCGCGCCAACCTGTTTGGTTCAGGGGTATGCCGCGTGTGCCGCACGAGAAGGAAGTCTACGAGCTCGAACGCATCTTCCTGCCGCTCGCCGCCGACGGCGCCACCGTTGATGTCCTGCTGTGCCTGACGGTGTTCTACAGATCGACCGGCGAGGAGTGGTGAGGGGCGGGGCCTATTGCTCCTTCATGCCGGCCTTGCGCAAGCCGTCGAGCACGGGATCCGTGACGCGGAGGACGGCGGTGCCGGGCTGCCGCAGGCGCGCCAGTGTCATGCCGGCCTCGCGCTTGTCGTACTCGCCCAAGGCCGCCTGAGCCGCCGCAAGGTCTCCCTGCCGCGCCGCGATCGCGGCGATCCAGAGATAAGGCGCGGGAAAGCGCGAGTTTACCGCCGTTGCTTTCTTGAGGTCCTCGAGCGCCGGCGCTTCCTCGCCCGCCGCGAACTCGCCGGCCGCGAGCGCGGTGAGCCAAAAGCCCAGCAGCGGGTCGCGCGGGCTCAAGCGGATCGCTTGGCGCAGATGCGGCAGGCTCTCGGCCTCGCGCCCGAGCCGATTTTCCGAGGCCCCCAGCAGTCCCCAGCCCTCCGCGAGGCTCGGATCAAGCCGGAGCGCTTGCTCGATGAGCGGCAGCGCGCGCTCCGCCTGTCCGCTCTGCAGCAGCACCTGCGCCTTGAGAAGATGGGGAAGCGCCAGATCCGGGTTGCCCGCGAGCAATGGCGTCACGATCTCGTCGGCGCGCTCGATCCGCGCGCGGCGCTCGGCGACTGGGCGGAGCAGCTGGCCGCGCATGAGCGTGTAAGCAAGGCCGAGTTTGGCTTCCCGGTTGCCGGCATCGGCGGCCAGCGCTTTCGCGAAGAAGGCCTCGGCTTCGTTCGAGGCCTCGATCGTTGCGGATCGATAGGCGGCCTCCCAACCCTGCATCGCGAGGTCATCCGCCTCGGCATTCGCCACCGGCGAGAATGCACCGGCGGCTTGCTTGATGCTCGCGGCGTCGGCTCCGAGAGCGGCGCCAAGGCTGGCGACGAGCTCGCTCTCGAGTGCGGGGAGGGCGACACGCTCCTTCTCGAAACGGCCCTGCCACGCGTTACCGCCGGACTGCCCGTCCACGAGGCGCGCTTGTACGCGGACCTCGGTGCCCTCGCGCGTGACGCCGCCCTCGAGGAGGTAGCGGACCCCGAGCTCTGCCACGACCGCCTTGGCCTCGGCCGCGCGCCCGCGATAGAGAAAGGCGGTGTCGCGGGCGATGACCAGCCCACCCGGCAGCCGGCCGAGCGCGGCGGTGAGTCGGTCGGCGACGGCGTCGGAGAAATATCGGTCCTTGGGCTCGCCGCTCATGTTCCGGAACGGCAGCACCACGAGCGAAAAGCGTGGCTCGGCAGGAACCGGTAACGGTCCGGCGGATGCGGGCGCGGACTGTTGTGCCAGTGGCGCCGCAGCCGTGGGGAGGGCGGCGGACTGTTGCGCCGGCGCGGCAGAGGCGGGTGCTGGTGCGGACTTCTGCGCCGGCGTTGTCGCCGCGGGCGTCGACGCGCCGACGAGCTGCCGCAGCGCAGCCCGCGGTCTGGGCTCGTGGCGGACCCACCAGGCGAGTCCGCCCGCTACCACTGCCGCGATGGCGATGCTGCCGAGGGCGAGCGCCCAGGTCTTGTGGGACCCGCGGGCGCGGCCGCGCGGGGCCGGCCCATCACCGGCTTGGCGCACGCGGAAGATGCGCACGGGCCGGTCGATGTTCTTGAGCGAGCGCGCGCCGAGATCGTCGAAGATGAAGCTCGCCTCCTCGCGGACATAGTCGCGCACGGTCTGCGAGACGAAGATGCCGTCGAGCTCGGCGATGCTCTGCAGCCGCGCGGCGATGTTGACGCCGTCGCCGAAGACGTCGGAGCCCTGATAGATGAGGTCGCCGATGTTGACGCCGATGCGCAGGCGCAACTGCTCGGACTCGGGAAGCTCGGCGTTGAAAGAGCGCGTGCCGCGCTGGATCTTGACCGCGGCGCGCACCGCGTCGACCGCGCTTGCGAATTCCGCCAGCAGCCCGTCGCCCATGGTCTTGACGATGCGGCCGCGGAACTCCTCGATGGCGGGCTCGATCACGGCCTTGTTGAGCGTGTTGAGCCGGGCGAGCGTCGCCTCCTCGTTGCTGCCCATGAGGCGCGAATAGCCGGCGACGTCGGTCGCGAGAATGGCGGCGAGGCGGCGCTCGGGTCGGGAGTCGGACATGGGTCAGCCGCGATCCGGTTCGATCGCGATCTTAGCAGAGTCCGCGCCTCAGGACACCGCCCGGCGATAGGTGTAGACGCCGTCCGCGCGCTCGGCGCGGCTCATGCGGCCCTTGTTCGCGAGATAATGCACGTGTGCCAGCGTCTCGCCGATGGCGAATCCCAGCTGATGGGCGTCGAGCGTGCGCCGGAACAGCACCGGCACGATCTCGGAGCAGGTGCGAGGCTCCGCGCAGGCCGCCTCGAGCTCGGCGAGGCGGGCCTCATGGTGCCGGGCCAGCTGGTCGATCCGGGTGTGCAGGCCCCGGAAGGGCAGACCGTGCGAGGGCAGCACGAGCGCGCTCGCGGGCACCTCGCGCTTGATCTTTTCGAGCGAAGCCAGGTAGAGCGCGAGCGGATCGGCCTCGGGCTCCTGCGGCCAGAGGCTGACGTTGGGCGAGATCTTCGGCAGCACCTGGTCGCCCGCGATCAGCACGTCGAGATCGCCGGAGTAGAGGCAAGCGTGCTCCGGCGCGTGACCGCGCCCCACGATCACGCGCCAATCATGGCCGCCGATCCGGATACTTGCGCCGTCGCTCAAGCGGTGAAAGTGATGCGGCACC
>DATMMM010000322.1:0-10388 GCA_035569735.1 Allostellaceae bacterium
TCTACGCCGCCGAACACGCCCGCTTCGCCCTGACGGAAGTCACGCTCGGTATCATGCCCGGCGCAGGCGGAACGCAGACGTTGCCGCGCGCCGTCGGGCCCAGGCGTGCGAAGGAAATCTTGCTGACCGGCAAGCCGTTCACTGTACAGCAGGCGCATGACTGGGGCATGGTCAACCGCGTCTGCAAGGCGGAGACACTGGTGTCCGAAGCACTGGAAACCGCCGCCGTCATCGCCGGCAACGCGCCGATCTCGACGCGGCAGGTCAAGCACTCGGTGAACTACGGGCTGAATATGGACCTGCAGAGCGGGATGATGTTCGAAATCGAGGTCTATAACCGCATGGTCCCGACCGACGACCGCCGCGAGGGCATCCGCGCCTTCAACGAGAAGCGCAAACCGCAATTCAGGGGTCGATGACCTATATATCTGGACGTGTAAGGAGCACCCCATGAGCGATCGCATCGATGTCCATGTCTGCGAGGTCGGCATGCGCGACGGCTTGCAGAACGTCAGCGCCTTCATGCCGACGGCGGAGAAGCTCGCCTGGCTCGAGGCCGAGGCGGCCGCGGGCATGCCGGAGATGGAGGTGTGCTCCTTCGTGCCGCCGAAGCTGATCCCGCAGTTCGTCGATGCCGTCGAGGTCTGCGAGCGCGCGCTGGGGATACCCGGCCTTACGGTGACGGCGCTGATCCCCAATCTCAAGGGCGCCGAGCGCGGCATCGCCGCGGGCGTGCACAAGCTCAACTTCGTGATCTCCGTCAGCGAATCCCATAACCAGCGCAACGTGCGGCGCTCGCGCGCGGACTCGGTGGCGGATTTCCGGCGCATCGTCGAGCTGGTGCGCAGCGTCGATGCGGGGAAGCGGCCGAAGCTCGCCGTCGGCCTCTCGACCGCGCTCGGTTGCACCATCGAGGGCGAGGTCCCGGAGGCCGAGGTGGTGCACTACGCCGAGATCATGGCGGAGGCCGGCGCCGACGAGCTCGCGGTGCCCGACACCGTCGGCTACGCCAATCCCGCGCAGGTCCGGCGCGTCTTCAGGGCGGTGATGTCCGCGGTGAAGCCGCTGCCGGTCACCGCGCATTTCCACGACACGCGCGGCCAGGGCATCGCCAATGCGCTGGCGGCGCTCGAGGTCGGCGTCGTGCATTTCGACGCCTGCCTTGCGGGCCTCGGCGGTTGCCCCTATGCGCCCGGCGCCAGCGGCAACATCGTGATGGAGGACCTGGTCTTCATGCTGGAGGGAATGGGGCTCCGCACCGGCGTCGATCTCGAGCGGCTGATCGCGGTGCGCGCAATCCTGGAGCGGGCGCTGCCGGGCGTGCCGTTGCACGGCGGGGTTGGCAAGGCCGGCCTGCCCAAGGGTTTCCATCCCGCGACCGCGCCCCAGGCGCACGCGGCCGAATAGACTCGATGAGCCCGGACACGCGCGCGCCCGCCGGCGATACCGAGCTGGTGCAGCTCGCACTCGGCGAGGATTTCCCGGAGATCCGGCAGGCCGTGCGGAAGATCTGCGAAGCTTACCCGGGTGTCTATTGGCGCGATCTCGAGGCGCGCGAGGCCTATCCCACCGACTTCGTGCAGGCGCTGACGCAAGCGGGCTTCCTGGGCGCACTCATCCCCGAGGAATATGGCGGCTCGGGCCTGCCGCTGCGCGCGGCCTCGGTGGTGCTGGAGGAGATCCACGCCTCCGGCTGCAATGCGAGCGCCTGCCACGCGCAGATGTACATCATGGGCACGCTGCTCCGGCACGGCAGCGCCGAGCAGAAACGGAAATACCTGCCGGAGATCGCGGCGGGGCGACTGCGCCTCCAGGCCTTCGGCGTGACCGAGCCCACGACGGGCACCGACACCACCAAGCTCAAGACCCGCGCGGAGAAGAAGGGCAACGACCGCTACATCGTGCGCGGTCAGAAGGTCTGGACCTCGCGCGCACTGCACTCGGACCTGATGCTCCTGCTCGCGCGCACGACGCCGGTCGAGCAGGTGAAGCGGCGGAGCGACGGCCTCTCGGTGTTCCTGGTGGACATCCGCGCCTCGCTCGGCAAGGGGCTCGAGATCAAGCCGCTCAAGGCCATGATCAACCACAACACGACCGAGGTGTTCTTCGACGATCTCGAGGTTCCCGCGGAGAATTTGATCGGCGAGGAGGGCAGGGGTTTCCGCTACATCCTCGACGGCATGAACGCCGAGCGCGTGCTGATCGCCTCGGAAGGTGTGGGCGACGCCCGCTGGTTCATCAAGACGGCCGCGCAGTACGCGAGCACGCGCGTCGTCTTCGACCGGCCGATCGGCCAGAACCAGGGCGTGCAGTTCCCGATCGCGCGGGCCTACGCCGAGACCGAGGCGGCGGACCTGATGGTGCGCAAGGCCGCGGCGCTGTTCCAGGCGGGCAAGCCCTGCGGCGCGGAGGCGAACATGGCAAAGCTCCTGGCCTCGGAGGCCTCCTGGCACGCGGGCGAAGCCGCGATGCAGACGCACGGCGGCTTCGCCTTCGCGAGGGAATACGACGTCGAGCGCAAATGGCGCGAGACCCGGCTCATGCAAATCGCGCCGATCTCCACCAACCTCATCCTCGCTTATTTGGGCGAGCACGTGCTCGGCATGCCGCGGTCGTACTGAACAGAAAAGGTCCTAGCGCAGGGGACGCGGAGGATGCGCAGAGGACGCGGAGGGCACAAAGATAGCTGTGCTCAGCGTCCCCCTGCGCATCCTCCGCGTCCTCTGCGCTAAGTCTTCCTTTCCTCAGAACTGATAGCGCCGCAATCCCCCATCGACGGGGATCACCGTGCCGGTGATGTAGGTGGCGAGCGGCGAGCAGAGGAACACCGCCATCACCGCGAGCTCCTCGGGCTCGCCGTAGCGGCCCACCGGGATCTCCGCGCGCGAGAAACGCTCGCGCTCCTCCGGGGGATAGTTGCGCCGGATCTGCTCGCTCATGATGCGGCCGGGTGCGACCGAGTTAATGGTGATGCCGAAACGGCCGATGTCGCGCGAGAGGCCCTTGGCCCAGGCATGCACCCCGGCTTTCGCGGCGAAGGCCGCGTTGATGTGCTCGGGCTCGGACTTGCCGGTGATGCAGACGATGCGGCCCCATTTGCGCTCGATCATGCCCGGCAGGATCGCCTGGGTCAGCTGGCGCACGCGCGTGAAGTTGAGCGTCATCGCCTCCTCCCAGCGCTCCTCGCCGGCATCGACGGGGAGCGGCCGGCTGCCGCCCGCGGAGTTGACGAGGATCTCGACCTTGCCGAGTGCTCCCACGGCCTGATCGCGGATCCGCTCGGCTGCGTCGGGCGCCATCACGTCCTGCACGATGAGCGCTGGCGCCGGGTCCTGCGCGCGGGCGATCTCGGCCGCGAGCTCCTCCAGCAGCGGCTTGCGCCGCGCCACCGCCGCGACCTTGACGCCCTCGCTCGCGAGCATGCGGGCGATGGCGCGCCCGATCCCCATGCTGGCGCCGGTGACGAGCGCGGTGCGTCCCTTGAGCTGCAGATCCATGGGCAGGCTCCATCCGTGAGGGCCAAACCCGAGCGTCGCTCAGATCGGCTTTGCCAAGCATGCCGCGGCGATCTATAGAAGCAAAGTCGCCGGGGCAAGCCGCCTCGGCGGCGAACGTTCTCGGGGCGGGGTGGAAGTCCCCACCGGCGGTGATGGCGAGCGATCGCCCGAGCCCGCGAGCGCCTGCCGGAGCTGTCCGGCGGGGTCAGCAGAGTCGGTGCAATTCCGACGCCGACGGTGACAGTCCGGATGAAAGAGAGCGGGAAGATTTCGGCAGGCGCGCTTCGCGTCCCGCCGATTATAGCCCGTGCGCCCTGATTCTGGTCCTGAGCCAAGAGGAGCCACCATGAATCAGAGCTATCGAGAGACCCTTCACACGAACGAGAGCCAGACGAGCGGCGGCGACCGTATCGCCTTCGTGCAGTCGTGCTGGCACAAGGACATCGTCGACCGCTGCCGCGACGGCTTCGTGCCGGAGATGGCGCGGCTCGGCGTGAGCGAGGACCGCATCGACTTCTTCGAGGTGCCCGGCGCCTTCGAGATCCCGCTGCAGGCGAAGCTGCTGGCGAAGAGCGGCCGCTACGCCGCTATTGTGGCGGCAGGCTTCGTCGTCGACGGCGGCATCTATCGCCACGAGTTCGTGGCGGATGCGGTGATCGCCGCGCTGATGCGGGTGCAGCTCGACACCGAGGTGCCCGTGATCTCCGCGGTGCTGACACCCCAGCGCTTCCATGAGCACCAGGAGCACCGAACCTTCTTCCTCGACCATTTCGTCGTGAAGGGCGCGGAGGCCGCACGTGCCTGCGCGCGAACCATCGAGACTATGAGGTCCATCGGTCGCGCTGCCATAGCCTGAGCGCCCACGCGTTGACCCTCGCGAAATCGCCGTGCCAGAGTCGGCGCGGCAACGAGCGGGAGGCTCACATGGCGGCGCAGGCTCCGAAGGGCTGCCTCGACGGCAAGGTCGTGGTCGTCACCGGCGCGGGCCGGGGCATCGGCCGCGAGATCGCGCTGTTGGCCGCGAGTTCCGGCGGCAAGGTCGTCGTCAACGATCTCGGCGGCGGCGCCGATGGCGAGGGCGCCGACGCCGGTCCCGCGCGCGAGGTCGTCAACGAGATCGTTGCCGGCGGCGGCACGGCGGTCGCCAATGGCGCGAGCGTCGGCGATGCGGCCGGCGCCGACAGCATCGTCAAGACGGCGCTCGACGCCTTCGGCCGCATCGACGTCGTGGTCAACAACGCGGGCATCCTGCGCGACCGCATCTTCCACCGGATGAGCGTCGCGGATTTCGGGTCCGTGATCCAGGTGCATCTGATGGGCAGCTTCTACGTCTCCAAGGCGGCGGCGCTGCATTTCCGCGAGCAGCAGAGCGGCGCCTTCGTGCACTTCACCTCGACCTCGGGCCTGATCGGCAATTTCGGCCAGGCGAACTATGCCGCGGCCAAGATGGGGATCGTCGGGCTCTCCAAGTCGATCGCGCTCGACATGGCGCGCTTCAACGTGCGCTCGAACTGCATCTCGCCCTTCGCGTGGAGCCGGCTCATCGGCACCATCCCCACGGAGACAGCGGAGGAGACGGCGCGCGTCGAGCGTCTGAAGACCATGACCGCCGACAAGATCGCGCCGCTCGCGGTGTTCCTGGCAAGCGATCTCGCCAAGGATGTGACCGGGCAGATCTTCGCCGTTAGGAAGAACGAAGTGTTCCTGATGAGCCAGCCGCGGCCCATCCGCTCGGCCCACCGTGACGGCGGCTGGACGCCGGAGGCGCTTGCCGAGACCATGCTGCCGGCGTTTCGCCCGTCCTTCTATCCGCTCGAGCGCTCTGCCGATGTGTTCAATTGGGATCCGCTCTGAGCAAAACCATCTCTAAAAGCAAGAGGCCCGAGCATGAGCAAGGCACCTTTCGATCATCAGGCCATCCGCAGCGTCGTCGGCGACTACCGCGACCCCAAGCACACCATCGAGGAGCGCGGCCGGATCTATCAGGAGCTCCTCGGCTACGTGCCGCCGCGCATCCAGTCGCGCTTCGCGGTCACCGGCGCGATCGATCCGAAGATCCTGGACATGCAGGAGGAGATCCGCGCTCATGCGATGTATCCCAAGTGCTTCGACGTGAAGACGTCGCAGCTGATCCTGTTCGCGGCCCTGCTGATGGATTTGAGCGATGCGGCGCGCATCCACGCCACGGCGGCGCGCCGCGCCGGCGCCTCCTTCGAGGAGTTGCAAGCCGTGATCAACCTGGTGTTCTTGTTTCGGGGATTGCCGGCTGCCAACCGCGGCGCGGAGATCCTGGTGGCGCTCGCGGAATCGGAGCACGAGGCGAAGGCTGAAAAGAAAAGCTGAGGCCGAGAGCGTCCACCAAAAAAGAAAGCGCGGAGCCGTTGCCGGCTCCGCGCTCGATTTGTCTAGTCGGTCTTGCGACTAGCCCGCCTTGAGGTTCGTCGCGGCTTGCTTGCCGCGCTCGATCGTGACCTCGTAGCTCACACGCTGGCCCTCCGTGAGGGTGCCCATTCCGGCACGCTCGACGGCGCTGATGTGAACGAAGACGTCACGCCCGCCATCGGCCGGCTGGATGAAGCCGAAGCCTTTGACGGGGTTGAACCACTTGACGGTACCGGTAGCCATATAAGCCTCCTTGGCAGTAGCGGAAGTACGCGCGCGACCGGGCGCAATCAATCGTCCGGTCTCGAACAACCTGGATTTGGGGGTGACTTGAAGCGGAGGCCCGCGAGCGGGCGACGCTGGCAAGCTCGCGCCAAAACGTCGATTGCGCGGCAATCAGGCTCGATGCGGAATTCAATGTCAAGGGTCATTTCCTCGATTGCACGCTACCGCGCGCAGCTCAATGTTGGCCACCGAGCAAGCCGTGGAAGGCGAAGCCTGCGAAGGAGGGCCACGCGCCGAGCGCGCGGCCGAGCGGGTTGAGCGCCTCGCGCAACGGACCCGCTTGGCCCGCGAAACTGCGGCTGGCCGCGAGCACGGGCACGACTTCCTCCTGCCGAAATGCCAGCCCCGGCAATCCGCTCGCGGCGGCTTTCAGCAACACCAACACGTCCCTGCCGTCGAGCGAGATCAGCCAAAGCTCGCCCGCCTGCGCACGCACGAAGCTCGCGCGCTCGCTGTCGTCGAGCGGCACCGCTTCGAGCGCCACCTCGACCGGACGGCCGCGCCGCGTGCCCCAGGCGAGGAAACGAGAAACCGAGCGACGGATGTCCGTGGGGTCGGTCTTGTCGGTGATCACCGTCATGGCGTCGAGCAGGTTCGCCCAACGCTCGGCGATCGAGGGATCCGTCGGGAACCAGGCCGGCACCGCGGCAGCGAGCGGCATCCCCAGCGTCCGTTTCAGCGGCTGCAACCGGTCGAGAAGCGACTGCGCCTCGGCGCCCGGATCCGACGCGTAGCGCCACAAACGCTCGGGCGCGTACTCGACCTCGACGCCCTTGATCTGCGCTTCGGCGGAAACGCCGGCGTTGTAGTCGGCGAACGCCGTGCCGGCGGCGGCGAGCGGAGTCCGTTCGCCGTCGCTGGAGTCGGTGAGCAGTGCCCAGACGCCGATGCCGCGGCTGCTTGCGTCGGCGATGAAGCCGGCGAGCGCTTGCGGATCGGCAAGACCGCTCTCGTTGAGCGGCACGCGCACATAGAGCTTGGTCAGGCCCCAGCGCTGGGCGCGCGTGAACACGTCGGCGGCATTCTCCTGCCAACGGCGGGCGTCACGCACCCAAGCGGCGCGGTCGGGCGGCACTTTCGTCTTGGCCTCGAGCACGATTTCGCTGAGGGCCAGATGCCCGCCCGCGGCCGGGCACAGCACCTCGATGTCGAGCGGCGTATCGGCCGGCAGATCGGGCGGCAACGGCAGATAGGCTTCGGTCGCGCTGTCGGCCTCGCGCAGCTTCGCCAGCAGCCGTAGCTCGCCGCCGTCCGCCGTGCCGGATGCCGCGACGACGATGCGAAAATTGTGATCGGCTGTGTGGACGACGCGAAGCGCCATGCCCGGGATCGGCGGCACGCGAGCGGTCGAGAAAGCGAGGCCCGCGGGCTCTTTTCCCGACGCACAATCGAGGACCGTGTCGTCGCCGCTGGTGTCCAGGGTCGCGCGGCCGAGCGGTCCCAACGTGCCCACGCTCGAGACCGCACGCAGGTCGGCGCCGGGCACGAAATAAGGTGCGGGCGTCGCCAGGGAGGCGGGCGTCACGGTTACCTCGCGGGCCTCGAAGCCCGCTTTGCCCGTGGCACCGGCAATGATCACTGCCTCAGGCTCGGGCGCGCCTGCGGCGCGGCGCGGCGCCGGCAGGACCGCGAGCACGCTCTCGGCATCGATGGGCAAGGCGCGGCTCGCGCAGCCGGACTCGGCGGGCTCGCTCGCCGTCACCGTGAGGGGATCGTGGTTGGCGGCACTAGCGGCGGGGCAGCGTGCGAGATAGCTGCCTGCGAAGGCGGCCTCGGCACCCGCCCATGGCGACAGAAGGGCTCCGAGCACGAAGCCGAGCGCGAGGCATCCGGCCTTGCGGCCATGCGCCGCGCTCATGACCGCGATTCCGCGCGCTGAAGGATCAGCGAAGACATTGAAACGCGAGCCTATCGACAGGGCGACACAATGCCCAGGGATTTCCGCGACGCACCTGCACCAAAGGGCCCGCCGGCTCGCTGGCCAAGGCACTGGAAATGATCGGCCGTTGGCCCGAGACTGCCGCGCCCGGAAACAGGCGAGGACCATCCGAGTGAGCCCAAGCGAGCCGCTGCCGGCTGAGCTCTACACACGGCCGGAGACGTTCCAGCGCGAGCGGCGCGGCGTCTTCGAGAGCGCATGGCTGCTGCTCGCGCGGGCGGGCGCCCTGCCGCGACCCGGCGACTACGTCGCGCAAACCCTCGGCGGCTGGCCGGTGTTCGCGATCGCGGATGCGAGCGGCGCGTCGAGGGGGTTCCGCAACGTGTGCCGGCACCAGAAATTGCCGCTCTTCGACAGCGGCGCAGGGCACTGCGAGCGGATTCGCTGTCGCTATCACGGCTGGACCTACGACACAGCCGGCCGCTTCATCTCGGCGCCGCCGCAGGTGGCGCCGAGCGGCGACCTGTCGCGCGATCTCGAGCGGGTCGCGACGCGTGAGAGTCACGGGCTGCTGTTCGTGCACCTCGGCGAAGGCGCGCCGGCGCTGGCGGACTCCCTGCCGGCCCTGGTCGCCGCGCTGACCGAGGCCAGGTTGGATGCGCTCGGCTTCCGGACCGAAACCACATCGGACATCGAGGCCAATTGGAAACTTGTCATGGAGCAGGCTTTGGCCACCGACGTCCCTGGCGTGAAGCGCATTGTGGAGTGGCCGTGCCTGATCTTCGATCGCGCCGACGACGGGGCGGTGCTGCACCAGGTGATCGCCCGCAGCTTCCACCGCACGCGCATCCATCACCACCACTACGGAGCGCCCGGCGCGGCCGAGGCGGCGACCCAGGTCGATCACTGGAAGGCCGGCGCCCTCGCGCGCCAGTCGGCGCTCGGAACGGGTGCCGCGGCGGAGTTGCCGGCCTCGCCCGAGCTCGAGAGCTTTCGCCGCCGCGTACGCGCGGCCCATCTCGGCGGCTCGCCGCCCTGAAGCCGAGAGGCCGCGCTTGAAGGAGCATCCGCGCGCCGATCTACCGCAAGCAGATCTTATCCGTCTCGCGCCTCCACGAAGAGTCGACTCCGCAAACCGCCCCGGCTGCCGGAAGTCGGGGGTGTCCGGGGCGGTTCAGCGTTCAGGCGCTGACCACGCGCAGGTGCGGCGCCTCGCTCGCCATCAAGCTGCGATAGACCTCGAGATATTGCTGCACCATGCGTCGGGCGGTGAAGCGCTCCTCGAATCTCTCGCGGACGCGCGCGCGCGACAGCTCGCCGACGCGCCCGACCGCCGCGACGGCACCGGTCTCGTCCTTGACCACATATCCGGTCACACCGTCCTCGACCACTTCGGGCACCGATCCCGCATGGAATCCGATCACGGGCGTCCCGCAAGCCATCGCCTCGATCATGACCAGCCCGAAAGGCTCCGGCCAATCGATCGGCAGCAGGAGCGCGATGGCGCCACTCAGGAAGGCCGCCTTCTCGCGATCGTTGATCTCGCCGATATACTCGATGCCGGGCTGATCGAGCAGCGGCTCGATCTCGTCGGTGAAATAGTCGCGGTCGACGGGATCGATCTTGGCCGCGATCTTGAGCGGTAGGCCGCAGCGGGTGGCGATCCGGATCGCGCGGTCGAGCGCCTTCTCCGGCGCGATGCGGCCCAGGAAGGCGAGGTAGCTCGGCTTCACCGGCTGGGGCGTCAGCAGGCGCTCGGGCAGCCCATGATGGACGGTTCTGACCCAGTTCCCTTGCGGCACCGGACGCCTCTGCGCGTCGGAGATCGAGATCAGAGGTGCGGTCGAAAACCTGTGGAACAGCGGCTGGTGCTCCGGCAAGTCGAGCCGGCCATGCCAAGTCGTCACGAACGGTGTCGATTGCCGCAAGAACAGCGAGAACGGGTAATAGTCCAGGTGGAAATGCAGGAGATCGAAATCATCCGCCTGCTGGCGAATGTTTTCCAGCATGAGCAGGTGCAGGGCGTTGGGGTCCCGCACGGAGCCGTCGAGCCGCAGCGCCTTCGGCCATACCGCCTCCAGCTTTGCCGAGGTCACGGAATCGCCGCTCGCGAAAAGCGTTACTTCGTGGCCCATCGAAACCAATTCTTCGGTGATCCAAGAAACCACGCGCTCGGTGCCGCCGTACAGCTTGGGCGGAACCGCCTCCGTGAGTGGTGCGATTTGTGCAATTCGCATGCAAGATCCTTTCTGCGCGGATAAAGATCGGTCCGAGGCGGGCGTGCAACCCTAGTGTCCCATCGAGAACGAGAGTTTGGGATTTAAAGTCTGTAATGCGCCGCTTTT
>DATMMM010000323.1:0-12662 GCA_035569735.1 Allostellaceae bacterium
GCGACGTTCAGGCGGCCATGCTGAAGCGGATGGACCATTCGATCGGAACGATCGTGGCGACCTCGATCGCGACCATTGCGCGCGATCGCCTCCTTGCGCTCACCAGGCAGCACCCTAGGATCAACGCCGCCCTATGGTGGACCGCGTTGCAGGACCAGGCCATTCAGCGCGAGCATGTGGTGGCTCTGGGCCGCCGCAACGCGCACGAGCGTGTGGCATATTTTCTGTGCGAGCTGGTCTGGCGCCTCAGCACACACGGCCTCGGCAGACGCGATGTCATCGAGCTGCCGATGACCCAGGCCGATATCGCCGACTTGCTGGGCCTGACGCCCGTCCACGTCAACCGCGTGCTTCAGGATTTCCGCAAGCAAAACCTCATCGCGCTCGAGCGTCGCCAGCTTCGGCTGTTGGACATGGAGCGCGTCGCGGGAATCGCCGAGCTCAGCCCGCATTATCTCCTGCTTGATCGCGCGCCCGAGGCAATCGAGCTCGAGTGCGATCGGCAGGAGCGTCTCATGCGTCTCCTGCCACCTTAGCGTTGTCCACCGAAGTGGACGCCGGTGCAGGGTAGAAAATGACAAAATAAAGACTCCGAATCAACTTGATGGGAACATGCACCAGGGCCCGACTTAATTGATCAAAGCACGAAATATTTGTCATTAATCACGCGTTAATGGGGCTGTGATACTAAGCACCGCGTGGGTGCCAAAAAACCGAACAATCGCCGCCTTCCAACTGCGCTGGTCAGATGGTCATGGCTCGCAAAGCCGCAACGGTGCAAGCCGGAAACGATACGCAAGAACATCTTGCCCTGCTGCTAGGCGAGTCGCTTCTGCATATTCTCGTCGAACGGCGGATAATCAGAGTGGCGGACGCCCTGGAAGTAATCGCATCGGTGGCGGAACTCGTCGAGGACTCAGGTGGACAGAGGCGCCGCACCAGCGGCGGGCGGCGCCGCGGCACGCGCTCGGGGGACGCCGCGGGCATCCTCGAACAGATGCGGGCGAGCTTCGCCGCGAAGCCGTGACGGCTGCGGACGAGGTACGCGATCGACTGCCTCCAAACCGCGAGACCGCCGCCAGATCGGCAGTCACATCACCGATCTTTCCCCAAGCCGCGGTTTGAAAGTCCCGCAACGCAACGCGCGAGATCGCGGAAATTCCGGTGCAGCTGGTCTAACGCGAAGCCGAGCGTAAAGATGTGCTCCAGCACATCGCCGGGTGGAGTCCGCGTCAGACCCTCGGAACGAAGCTTCGCCATCGCCGCGGTGTAATCGCTGAGAGCCTCGTCGACGGCGTCGAGCGCCGGCGGCGGACCGCGGCGGGTCAGCGCGGCGCTGCAGCGCCGCAGGTAGTCTGTGGCGGCCGCTCGAAAGCGAGCGAGCGCCGCTCCGAGCCGTGCCTGAAATGCGTCGGGGAGCGGCACGACGGCCGCCCGCCCGATCATGACGAAGTCATGGCGCAGCCGAAGCAGCGTGCGCAGCAACGGGGCCAGATCGGGCTCCGCGGAAAGATAGCTCAGCCGTTCGCGCCGGGCCTCGCCTTCGATCGCGCCGATCCGCGCCCAGGCCTCCCCTATGCTGTCCTGCATGCGCTCGATCGATTTCGCGTCGAGGCCCCTGGCAAAGCCATCGAGCAGCTCGCCGAGGACTGTGGCCATAAGCTCGAGCAGGCGGGCACTGGCTTCGATCGCCAAACCATGCGCACGCTCCGGGAACACCAGGAACGACACCGCGATCGCAACCATGCCGCCGAGCGCCACCTCTATCACGCGATAAGCGGCGGATTCGAGCGGGCTGCCATGGGTGAGCATCGGCACCAGCAGCACCATCACCGCCGTGAATGGCGCAACGGTGAAGCTGGGCCTTATTGCCGCGAGCAAGGCGAGCGGCGCAAGGGAGATGGCCAGAACCGCCAACATGCCAAGCTCGCTCGTATGCGGTATCAGCGTGGCGACGAGGCCGCTGAACACAGCGCCGCCGAGCGTACCCACCGAATAATCGATCGTCGCCTTCAGCGTCCGGCCGACGCTGAGCTGAGTCACGATGATGGCCGTCAGCACGGCCCATAGCACCAGGGGAAGGTGGAGAAATTCTGCGAGCGCATAG
The DNA here is from genome assembly GCA_035569735.1 of Allostellaceae bacterium. Taxonomy (GTDB): domain Bacteria; phylum Pseudomonadota; class Alphaproteobacteria; order ATCC43930; family CGMCC-115725; genus DASZHJ01. The sequence goes on from DATMMM010000323.1 coordinate 2,108, forward strand.
CTCGCCAGGCCGGCCACCGTGATGCGGCCGCAGAGCCGCAGCTCAACCGCCCGGTTCCTTATGGTGGTACGAAGCCAGGTCGGAATGGTCAGCATGCCGTTTTCGTTCCCGCGTTGAGGATGAATCCGGCTGATCGGAAGTATCAGCGCAGGATGCGGAGCATCGATGGGGCGATTTGTTCAGGCTCCCTGAACGGATCGACCTTATACGGAATGCGTCGGGCAGAGGGAATAGTTAGTGACGCCTCTGCCGCCTTGCCCAGGAGGACGCCAGACATGATCAGCGATGCCCGGATCGAGGCGAACCGGCGCAATGCCTTGAAGAGCACGGGGCCCAAGACCGAGCGGGGCAAGGAACGCTCGCGGCTCAATGCGCTTCGGCACGGCATGACCGCCAAGCAGTTGGTGGTGAGCCTCGAGGACTTCGGCGACTTCGCGCGCTTCGGTGCGGAGCTGCGCGCGGCGCTGGCGCCCGGCGATGCGTTTGAGGAGCAGCTGGTCGAGAGCATCGTGATGACGACCTGGCGCCTCAGGCGCGCGTGGCGGACGGAGGCGGCGACGATCCAGCTCGAGACCCGCCGCGCCGACGCGCGCGACAAGATCAAGGTCGCCGCGATACCCGCTACATGGGCCGGCAGCGACCTCGAGCGGGTTTCGCGCCACGAGGCCGCGCTCCAGCGCTCGCTCCAGCGTGCCTATGCCATGCTCGAGCGGCGCCAGGCGCAGCGCGCGCGAGCGGCGTCGACCTCCGCGCCGACAGCGAAATTGTAAAAAGGAAGCCAGGTCGATTGACGGATCAATAGGATGGGTGGCTTCGTTTTCCGGGAAAACGCCGGATTTCCGCGCGCGACGTCCGAAAAATCCCCGAAATTCCCCGAAAATCGCCCTGAATTCAGCCCGCGCCCCACTACTCCAGGCACACCGTGTGTGCGTGGTCGAGGGGTCCGTGGCCTTGCCCGTAGCCGGGGGCGCTCGCGAGCGCGGCGACGAGGTAGCGCCGCGCGCGCTCGATGGCGGGGCGCAAGCTCATGCCCTGCGCGAGCCCGGTGGCGATCGCGGAGGCGAGCGTGCAGCCGGTGCCGTGGGTGTGCCGCGTCTCGATGCGCGGGCTCGAGAGGGTATAGCTGCCGGCCTCGGTGGCGATGACGTCGCAGACCGTGTTGCCGTCGAGGTGTCCGCCCTTCACCACCGCGGCCTTGACGCCGAGCGTCAGCAGCATGTCGGCGGCGCGGCGCATGTCGTCGATGTCGCGCACGGTCATGCCCGTGAGCGCCTCGGCCTCGGGCACATTGGGCGTCACCACCGTCGTGCGTGGGAGGAGCCTGCGCTTCAGGGTATCGACGGCCTCGCGGTCGAGCAGCCGCTCGCCGCTCGAGGACACCATGACGGGATCGACCACGAGGGGCACGTGCGGCGCCGACGCGTCGAGCGCCTCCACCAGCGTCTCGATCACCTCCGCGCTCACCAGCACGCCGGTCTTGATGCAGTCGGCGCCGATGTCGGCCAGCACCACGTCGATCTGCTGGCGCACGAAGCTCGCCTCGACGGGCATAATGCCGAAGATGCCGAGCGTGTTCTGCGCGGTGAGCGCCGTCACCGCGGTCGCCGCGAAGCCGCCGAGCGCCGTCACCGTCTTGATGTCGGCTTGGATGCCCGCGCCGCCGCCGGAATCCGAGCCCGCGACCACGAGAACGCGGCCGTTCATTCCGCCGCTCTTTGCCCCGACCCGCCCGCCGAGCGCACGGCGGCGGCGACCGCGTCGACCACGGAGGCCACCAGCGCTTCGTCTTCGCTCTCGGCCATGATGCGGATCAGCGGCTCCGTGCCGGACTTCCGTACCAGCAGCCGGCCGCGCTCGCCGAGCCGCCGCTCGCCCTCGGCGATCGCCTGCTTGACGTGCGCATGCTCGATCGCACCCGCATCGGCGACGCGCACGTTGAGCAGCCGCTGCGGCACCGGCCGGAACACGCTGCAAACCTGGCTCGCGGGCGCGCCGGTCTCCACGATGGCGGCGAGCACCTGGAGCGCCGCGATCAGTCCGTCACCAGTGGTCGAGTGCTCGGCCAGGATGATATGCCCGGACTGCTCGCCGCCGAGATTGCAGCCGCGCCGACGCATCTCCTCGACGACGTACCGGTCGCCCACCGTGGTGCGCACGAGGTCGAGCCCGAGGGTCTTCAAGTGACGCTCGAGCCCGAGATTGGACATCACGGTCGCCACCACGCAGCCGCCGTGGAGCCCGCCCTCGCGGTGCCAGCGAGCCGCGATCAGCGCCATCAGCTGGTCGCCGTCCAGGAGCTCGCCGCGCTCGTCCGCGATCAAGAGCCGGTCGGCATCGCCGTCGAGCGCGATCCCGAGATCGGCGCCGTGCGCGGTGACCGCGTGGCGCATCGCCGCGGTGGAGGTGGTGCCGCAATCCTGGTTGATGTTGAAGCCGTCCGGCGCCACGCCCATGGGAACCACGTCGGCGCCGAGCTCCCAGAGCACGGTCGGCGCCACCTTGTAGGCGGCGCCATGCGCGCAATCGAGTACGATCTTCAAGCCGTCGAGCCGAAGCCGCTTCGGGAAGCTCGCCTTGACGAATTCGATGTAGCGGCCACCGGCGTCGTCGAGGCGCTTGGCGCGGCCGAGCTCGGCGGGCGCCACCCGGTCGATGGCGCCCGACACGACCAGCGCCTCGATCTCCGCCTCGATCTCGTCGGAGAGCTTATAGCCGTCGGCGCCGAACAGCTTGATACCGTTGTCCTCGTAGGGGTTGTGCGAGGCGGAGACGACGACGCCGAGGTCGGCGCGCAGCGAGCGGGTGAGCATGGCGACCGCCGGCGTCGGCAGCGGCCCCACCAGCACCACGTCCATGCCGCGCGCGACGAAGCCCGCGGTGAGCGCGGGCTCGACCATATAGCCGGAGAGCCGGGTATCCTTGCCGATCACCACGAGATGGCGATGGTCGCCCCGGCGCAGCACCTGGCCCGCGGCCATGGCGACTCGCAAGGCGGTCTCCGGCGTCATCGGCTCGCTGTTGGCCTTGCCGCGAATGCCGTCGGTGCCAAAAAGCTGTCGCGTCATGCGCTGGTCCGGTCGGCCGTTTCCGATGCCCGACTTATAGCGCAGCCGACCGCCCGCCGCGTCAAGAAACCGCTAAGGCGCTGGCTGGCAAAGAGTGCGGTTGAAATCCCTCTCCGCCCTCGGGGGCGGAGCGGCCAGGAGAAGCGGGGAATCCCGATGTCGCCTCGTTGGGAACCCCGTTCTCAGCCAACTCCATCCTGAGACAATGGCGCCTCGGCACAGCCCCACCTCACCTTTCCTCTCCGCCCCTGAGGGGCGGAGAGGGATCGCCGAGAGGGAGATTCCGTCGAGGGTGCCGGGGCGCTCAGCCGCCCGGTTGCGGCTCGGGCTCGAAGCCGCCGGCGGTCTTGCCGGTGGGCGGCACCGAGGAGCGCGGACGCGGCGCCGTCTGCCGCTGCGGATCCTCGGCGGGGCCGCCGGTGTCGCGCACGATCTTCTCGCCCCGGATCACGCGCTTGATCTCATCGGCGCTCAGCGTCTCGAACTCCAGGAGGCCCTTGGCGAGCGCGTGCAGCTCGTTCATGTGCTCGGTCAGGATCTGGCGCGCCTTGCGCTCGCCGTCCTCCACGACGCGGCGGATCTCCTCGTCGATCAGCTTCGCCGTCGCGTCGGACATGTTCTTGCGCTGGGTCACGGAGTGGCCGAGGAACACCTCTTCCTCGTTCTCGCTGTAGCGCAGGGGCCCGAGCTTGTCGGAGAAGCCGAACTCGGTGACCATCCGGCGCGCGAGGCTGGTGGCGCGGCGGATGTCGTCGGAGGCGCCGGTGGTCACCTTCTCGGTGCCGAAGATCAGCTCCTCGGCGACGCGGCCGCCGAACAAGCCGGCGAGCCGCGCCTCGAGCTCGAACTTCGAGTGCGAATACTTGTCCTGCTCCGGCAGGAACATGGTGACGCCGAGCGCGCGCCCGCGCGGAATGATGGTCACCTTGTGCAAGGGCTCGTGGCCCTCGGTATAGAGCATCACCAGCGCGTGGCCACCCTCGTGATAGGCGGTGGTCTTTTTCTCCTCGTCGGACATCACCATGGAGCGCCGCTCGGCGCCCATCAGCACTTTGTCCTTGGCGAGCTCGAACTCCGACATGGAGACCGAGCGCTTGCCCTTGCGCGCCGCCATCAGCGCCGCCTCGTTGACGAGGTTCGCCAGATCGGCGCCGGAGAAGCCGGGCGTGCCGCGCGCGATGGTGCGCGGATCGACGTCGGAGGCGAGCGGCACCTTGCGCATATGGACCTTGAGGATCTTCTCGCGGCCGACGATGTCGGGGTTCGGCACCACGACCTGCCGGTCGAAGCGGCCCGGGCGCAGCAGCGCCGGATCGAGCACGTCCGGCCGGTTGGTGGCGGCGATCAGGATCACGCCCTCGTTCGCCTCGAAGCCGTCCATCTCGACCAGCAATTGATTGAGGGTCTGCTCGCGCTCGTCGTTGCCGCCGCCGAGGCCGGCGCCGCGGTGGCGGCCCACCGCGTCGATCTCGTCGATGAAGATGATGCAGGGCGCGTTCTTCTTGCCCTGCTCGAACATGTCGCGCACTCGGCTAGCGCCCACGCCGACGAACATCTCGACGAAGTCGGAGCCCGAGATGGTGAAGAACGGCACGTTCGCCTCGCCCGCGATCGCGCGCGCGAGCAGCGTCTTACCGGTGCCGGGCGGACCGACCAGCAGCACGCCCTTGGGGATCTTGCCGCCGAGCCGCTGGAACTTCTGCGGGTCCTTCAGATACTCGACGATCTCCTCGAGCTCGGACTTCGCCTCGTCGATGCCGGCGACGTCGTCGAAGGTGACGCGGCCCACTTTCTCTGTCAGCAACCGGGCCCGGCTCTTGCCGAACCCCATGGCCCGGCCGCCGCCGCCTTGCATCTGGCGCATGAAGAAGATCCAGACGCCGATCAACAGCAGCCCCGGGAACCAGGAGATCAGCATGCCGAAGAGGGACGGCACGTTTTCCTCGGAGGGCGCGACCTTGATCTGGACGTTATTGTCCCGCAGCGTCTTCACGAGATCGGGATCGTTGCTGGGCGTGTAGGTCGTGAACGAGCTGCCGCCGGTGCGGGTCCCGGTGATCGTATTGCCCTGAATCTTGACCGACGTGATCTGGTGGCGGGTCACGTCGTTGAGGAAATCGCTGTACAGCATCTCCTGCTGGCTGCTGCGGTTGGTCGTGTTCTGGAACAAGTTGAAGAGGAGCATCACCAGCAGGACGATGATGATCCAGAGCGCGAGATTTTTACCGAAACTGTTCACAGATCGAAGCCTTTCAAGGGCATGCGGCCTATTCCTGCCGCATGCTAGCACACCGCCCCGGGGGCGCCGGCGCAGCCATCACCTGAAGATAAGATGCGCCCCGGATTAAACAACTGTAAAGCCTACCGGAGCGAGGCCGCGCGATGGCCGGAATGTGATTTGCGCAATGCCCAAGGAATGCGCAGCTCCCCGCGACCACCCGAGCGCGGGAACTTCGGCCAAGCCGGTCCGATCCCTGAGGGCGACCAGGTTTGGCCGCGCGAGGCCGGGCAGTGTCCGGAGTCGCCCCAAAGCCTCCGGCGGAAGCTCGCGGCGATCCTGGCCCAGCGCCCCCGCCGTCACGCCATTGGGACAGGTGTTCGCGACCTCGATCCGGAATCGCCCATCCCAGAGATAAGTGCGCCCAGGCGAGAGCGCGAGATGCCCCTCGACCGCCGCAACCTCTCGACAGATGAGGAGGCGCGCTCCCGTCCGGACCAGGCGGCAACCGCCGAGGGTGCGGCCCCGCTCGAGGTCGTCGCGCTCGAGCGCCTCGCGGAGCCGCTCGAGCCGCTCAAGCCGCGGCGGATAATCCGTGCCGCCGATGGTCGCGAGCACCGCCGCGAGCGTGCGCAGGCCGAGCTCCGGCTCGGCGCGCCGGATCGCCTCGGCGTCGACCCATGCGAAGCCGGCGGGATGCACTGTGACGGCGCGCGCCAGCAGCGCGGAAGTTCCGGCCTCGAGGGCCTGCCGCGCGCGGCCGAGATGGCGCAAGGTCTCCTGGAGGCGCTCCGCGCTCAACCCCTCCGACGCGAGGAGCGCGCTGGCCTCGCGCACGCGCACCCGGCCGAACTCGGCGTTGCGGTTGCTGGGATCCTCGATCCAGGCCTGGCCCTCGCACCGCAGTCTCGCACGCAAGCGCTCGGGCGGTACATCGAGGAGCGGGCGCAGCACGCGGCAGTGCGCGCGCTCGGTGACGGCGGAGATCCCGGCGAGGCCATCGAGCCCGCTACCGCGTGCGAGCCGCAGCCAAAATGTCTCCGCTTGGTCCTCGACGTGATGCGCGGTCAGAAGGTGGAGGCAGCGGTGCTCGGCGCACCAACCCTCCAGCAGCCGATACCGCGCGGCACGCGCCTCGGCCTGGATGTCGCTCCGGGGATGCGGGCCGGTCCAGACCAGCGTCTGATGCGCAATGCCGCGCGCGGCGAGCCACTCGCCGGTCTGCCGCGCCTCGGCGGCGGACTCCGGTCGGAGGCGATGATCGACGGTGAGCGCGGCGATCGTGCCACGCCGGCGCCGCGCCCAGGCATCGGCGAGCAGCGCCAGCGCCAGACTGTCCGCGCCGCCGGAGACCCCGACGGCCAAACGCGGGGCGCGCTCGAACGGGCCCAGCCGGTCGAGCCGCGCCGCGAACTCCCCGTCGCCCAGGGGAGCAGCGTTGCTATCCCCACCGGGGCAGGGCATGACGCGGCCTCAGGCCGCGCAGCCCAACCGCCTCTTCTCGGCGCCGGAGCGGTCGCGGATCTCGCTGGCGGCTTGCGGATAGTCGCGGTCGAGGCGCTGGTAGGCCCGGCAGGCGTTGTCCTTCTGGCCGGCATTGGCCAGCGACATACCGAGCTTCAGCAGGAAATCCGGACCTTTCGAGCTCTTCGAATATTTCTCATAGCCTTCGGCGAAGGAGGCGGCGGCATTCGTGTAGTCCTTGCGGACGTAGAACGTCTCGCCCAACCAATACTGTGCCGCCGGCGCCAGGCTGTCCTTGGGATAGTGCTGCACGAAGCCGCGCAGCGCCTGCTCGGCGTCCTCATAGCGAGCCTGCCGCAACAAGCTGAAGGCGGCGTTGTATTGATCCTGCGGCGTTCCGGCGCCGACCGAGCCGGCGCTCGCGGTCTGGGGCGGCGTCGGAGCAGCCTGCGCGGCGCTCGGCCCCAGGATCGGGTTCGAGCTCGCGGCACCGCCGATCTCCTGACCTTCGGGCACACGGACCATGCCGAGCGCGTGTGGTTGGCTGCCGGCCTGCGGCGTATCAAGACTGTTCGCGCCAGTGTTCGCGCCGCTCGGCGGCCGCAGCTGCAAGGGCGCGTTCTGCGAGTATTGCTGAGGCGGCGTCAGCTGCGGTGTGACCGTGGGTGACGGTGGTGCGACAGCAGCCCCGACGGCGCCGGGGCTCCCCATCTGGCTGAAGCGGAACTCGATGTCGCTCTGCAGCTTCTCCAGATTTTGTCGGAGCTGCTCGATCTTGTAAGAGGTCTCCTCGATCTGCCCCGTGATGGTGCGCATCTGGTCCTCGATCCGGCCCATGCGCATCTCCACGTTGAGCGCGGAATTGGCATCGCCGGGCGGCGCCATGGGCACCGGCGCGCTCCCGGTTGCGCCGCGGTAGACCTGGCGCTGCAGCAGGTTTACATCGCGCTCGAGCCGGTCAAGCCGGTCGAGCAGCGGGCGGATGTCGCGGTTCTCCTGCTGCTGGGCGTGCGGCATCGGCGCCAGCGCGCTCAGCGCCAGCAGAGTGAGACCCGCGCAAAGAGCAAGCCGACGCATCATGGTGCCATCGTACCGCCGTGCTGGAATCGAGCGCCCCCCTCCCGAGGATCCCCTGCCTCGGGTGCCTCGACCGCTGGAAGCTAGCCTGTCATTTAGGCAAAAAAAGGGCGCCTGCCCGTTCCCCACCCGCAGCGGGCCGGGGAATAGGCAGGCGCCTGTCGATCAAATCCGTCGGGCGAAGCGCCGCGAACGGGTCAATTCACGACGGTAACCGCGCGGCGGTTCTGCGCCCACGCTTGCTCGTTATGGCCGACCACGGCCGGCCGCTCCTTGCCGTAGCTGATGACGTTGAGGCGGCCGGCCGCGACGCCGAGCGCGACCAGCGCTTGCTTCGTCGCAGTGGCGCGCCGCTCGCCGAGGCCGAGGTTGTATTCGACGGTGCCGCGCTCATCACAATGTCCCTCGATGGTCACCGTCCAGGACGGATTCTGATTCAGGAGCGCAGCCTGACGCAGCAGAACCTGGCGCGACTCGGCCGTGATATCGCTGCGATCAAAGGCGAAGTAGATGCGATCGCCCGCCGACACCATCTGCTGCTGAGCGTTCTGGCTCGAGGTCGTGGCAGTCCCCGCCGCGCCGGCGCCGGCAGCACCGCCTGTAGCCGGCTGCGATTGTTGGCAGGCGGCGACGAGCAGAACGGCCGCGAGCAGGCTCAAGATCTTCAAATTCATAGTGTGCTCCCTTCGTGATCCTGGGATTGATCGGTTCGGATTGTTGAGGATGGCTTTGCCCAAGGACACCACACGCGATGACCGGCGTCGGCCATAGACGGATCCACCACGGTCGGCGAAACGGCCCGGACTATACTGGCCTTTAACCGCTGGTTCAAGGGCTTCCGAGTGGAGACCACGCAGGGTAGGAAGCATCCTGCGGGGTGATCATCTCGCGCTCGTTGCGGCCCGTCACATCGACGGTATAGAGCCGTGTGACGTCGCCCCTAGGCCCGGTCGGGGTCTGCCGGAAATAGCAGAGGACACGACCGTTCGGCGCCCAGTTCGGACCCTCGACAAGAAACCCATTGGTGAGAAGCCGCTCGCCGCTGCCGTCGGGCCTCATCACCCCGATATAGAAGTTGCTCTGGTCGAGCTTGGTGAAGGCGATGAGGTCGCCGCGCGGCGACCACACCGGCGTCGCGTAACGGCCGCTGCCGAAGCTGATCCGGCGGATGTTGCCGCCGTCGGCCCCCATGACATAGAGCTGCTGCGAGCCGCCGCGGTCGGAGTTGAAGACGACTTGCTGGGCGTCGGGCGAAAAGCAGGGCGAGGTGTCGATCGCGGTATTGTCGGTAACGCGGGTCGCCTGGCGCGTCCGCAGATCGAGCGTGTAGATCGCGCTGTTTCCGCCGGTGGCGAAGCTCATGATCACCTTGTTGCCGTCGGGGCTGAAGCGCGGCGCGTAAGTCATGCCGGGAAAATCGCCGAGCACCTCCTGCTGGCCGGTGTCGATGTTGAAGAGATAAGCCCGCGGCGTGCCGCTGGCGTAGGAGAGGTAGGTGATCTCCTGCCGCGTGGGCGAGAAGCGCGGCGTGAGCACCAGCGCACGGCCGTCCGTCAGATACCGGTGATTGGCGCCGTCCTGATCCATGATGGCGAGGCGCTTGATGCGCCGCGTGGCGGGCCCGCTCTCGGAGATATAGACGATCCGGGTGTCGAAATAGCCGTCCTCTCCGGTGATGCGCTTATAAACCTGGTCGGCGACGATGTGCGCCAGGCGGCGCCAGTTCTGCCCGATGGAGGTGTAGGCGAAGCCGGTCAGCTGCTCGCCCGCGATCACGTCCCAGAGCCGGAACTCCACCTTGAGGCGGCCATCGGGCTGCGTCTCGGCGCCACCCGTCACCAGCGCCTGCGCATTGATCAGCCGCCAGTCCCCGAAACGCGGCAGCGTCTGGATGTCGGTAATCTGCTGGATGAAGGCTCGGGCATCGAGCGGCTGGAAGAGCCCGGAGCGCTCGAGGTCGGCGCTGACGACCTGAGCGATGTCGCGGCCGACCTGCTGATCGTTGGGCTGGCCGCCCACGAAGGGCGGGATCGCGATCGGCAGGGGCACGACGTTCGGCTGATCGAGCGTGAGATGGAGCTCGGCGCGCGCGGCAGCCGAGGCCGCGAACAGCATCGGCACGCTCAACAGCAACGCGCGGCGAGGAACGGCGGAAGTGCGGCTCATAGCAGGTCCTTTGGGTTGAACGTCATGTTGATGATCTTCCACTGCTCATATTTCTCCGGTGGCAGCTTGAGCGGCGAGCATTGCGGATTGAGCACCGCGCGCAGCGCGCTCTCGGCCGCCGAGCGATAGAAGGGATCGCCCATGCGCGCCGTGCTGGTGATCCTTGCGGTCAGCACGTGTCCGTCCGGACTCACCTCGGCCGTGATGTCGACGATGAGGTCATGCGCTTCCTTGGCCGCCGCCGACGGGCTCCAGCAGTGCTCGATCTGCTGCTTGACCAGGTCGATCTCGCTGGTGGTGAGCTGCGGACCCAGCGGCGCCACCGGCTGCGATGAAGCTTTTGCCTGCTGCTGCGGCTGAGCGCGGCTTGGCGGCGCGTCGGACTTCTGAGTCTCCGCGCGCTTAGAGAGGTTCTTCAGCAGCGCGTCGAAGGCCTGCTCGTCCTGCTTGCGCTTGTTGGGATCAGGCGGCGGCGCCGGCTTCGGCGGCGGTGGAGGCGGAGGCGGCGGCGTGGGCTTGGGCGGCTCCGGAGGCGGCGGCTTGGGTGTCGGCGCGGGCGCTGGGG
>DATMMM010000324.1:0-11535 GCA_035569735.1 Allostellaceae bacterium
ATCCACCTGTTCGATGCTGCGACGAGCAGAGCCATTCCGCATGGGAGAGCCTGAGCCGCATGCCACCTGACCGAGTCATCGACTGCCACGCCCACATCATCGACACCGCGCGGTTTCCGTTGGCCGACGGGTCCGGCTACAAGCCGCGGCCGAACGAGAACGGCCCGAAGGAGACCTACTGCGGCGTGCTCGACGGCCACCGCGTCTCGCACGCGCTCCTGGTCCAGCCGAGCGGCTACGGCACCGACAATGCGGCGATGCTCGATGCGATCGCCTCCTATCCCGGCCGCTTCAAGGGCATCGCGGTCCTCGACTTGACGACGCCCGAGCGCGAGCTTGCGGCGCTGGCCCGGCGCGGCGTGGTGGGCGTGCGGTTCAATCTCGTGAGCTACGAGCGCGACGCGCTCTCGCGACCGAAGGCGGCGGGCTTCCTCGCGCGGCTGAAGGCCTTGGGCTGGTACGCCCAGATCTTCGCCGACGACGCGCAGTGGCCGGAGCTCGCGGAGATCCTGCGCAAGAGCGGCGTCAGGGTGTTAGTCGACCACTTCGGCCTGCGCGACCCTTCCCTCGGCCTCGATCAGCCCGGCTTTCAGGCGGTGCTGCGGCTGGGCCGCGAAGGCAATGCCGCCGTCAAGCTCTCGGCGCCGTTTAGGATTTCCCGCGAGCCCGGAAGCTACGGCGACCTCGAGCCGTTCGCGCGGGCGGTGATCGAGGCATTCGGCATCGAGAATTGCGTCTGGGGCTCGGACTGGCCGTTCATCAACATGGGGACCCCCATGCGCTACGCGGCGGCGCTCAAAACGGTGGAGCACTGGCTCGACGATGCCGGCAATCTCGACCGCGTGCTTTGGCACAATCCCGTGCGCCTCTTCGGTTTCGGAGGATGACCTCATGACCGCTCGCTCGACCCCGATCCGCGTGGCGCTGGCGGGCGCCGGCATGATCAGCCATTACCACCTGATCGCCTGGCGCAACGCCGGCCCGAGCCGCGTCAAAGTCGTCGCGGTCTATGATCCCGATCGCGCGCGGGCCGAGGCGCGGGCGCGGGAATTCGGCATACCCGCGGTCTACGACCAGCCGGAGGCGATGCTCGACAAGGAGTCGATCGACGCGCTCGACGTGGCATCGCCGCGCGAAACGCACGCGTTCTGGGTCGAGGCTGCCGCGGCGCGCGGCATCGACGTGCTTTGCCAGAAGCCGATGACGCCGACGCTCGGCGAGTCGGAGGCGCTGGCGCGCCGCGTCGCCGGCAAGATCCGCCTGATGGTGCATGAGAACTGGCGCTTCCGGCCGTGGTACCGCGAGATCAAGAAATGGATCGAGACCGGCGAGATCGGCGACATCACGGCCTGCCAGATGGCGCTGCTGTCCTCGGGCCTGCTGCCGGACGCGAGCGGGCGCAGGCCGGCGCTGGTGCGTCAGCCCTTCATGGCCGACGAGCCCCGCATGCTCATCGCGGAGACGCTGATCCATCACATCGACACGGTGCGCTGGCTCGTGGGTCCGCTCCGGGTGGTGAGCGCCCGGGCGGCGCGCGTGGTGCCGGAGGTGAAGGGCGAGTCGCTCGCAACGATCCTGATGGAGACGGCGACGGGCGTGCCGGTCGTGGTCATGGGCACCATGGGCGCGCCGGGCTTCCCGTCGCGCACCGGAGACCGGTTCGACCTGATCGGGCGCACCGCGAGTGCCACGCTGGACGCGACGGAGCTGCGGCTGCGCGGCCCCAAGCCGAGGCAGGAGAGCTTCGACCACGACGCCGGCTATCAGGCGAGCTTCGACGGCGTGATCGCGCATTTCGTCGATTGCCTCGCGACCGGCGCCCCCTTCGAGACCGATCCCGCCGACAACCTCGAGACGCTCAGGCTGGTCGAGCACGCATACTGGGCGGCCGGACTGCGCGGCCCGGTGGTCCGGCAATAGGAGAGCCCCATGAGCGATGCCCATCCCATGATCGGGCAACCGAAATCGGCTTTGGACACCCCGGCGCTTCTGGTGGACCTCGACGTGCTCGACGCCAACATCAAGCGCATCGCCGACACCTGCCGCGCTCATGGTGTGAGCTGGCGGCCGCACATGAAAGGGCACAAGACGCCCGAGATCGCTCGGCGCCAGCTTGCGGCCGGCGCGATCGGCGTCACCTGCGCCAAAGTGGGCGAGGCCGAGGTGATGGCGGCGGCCGGCATCCGCAACATCCTCATCGCCAACGAGGTCGTGGGAACCGCGAAGGTGCGGCGACTGATCGACCTCGTCGGGCCTGCCGATCCGATCGTGGGCGTCGACAGCGTCGCGAATGCGACCGAGCTGACCGAAGCGGCGCGGGCGCAGGGCAAGACCCTCAAAGTCGCGATCGAGGTCAACACCGGCATGAACCGCGCCGGGGTCGAGCCGGGCGCTCCCGTGCTGGCGCTCGCCAATGAGATCGCCAAGCGGCCGGGGCTGCGCCTCGCCGGGCTCTTCGGCTGGGAGAGCCACGCGGTCACCATCGCCGACCCCACGGAGAAGCAGCGCCTCGTGGTGGAAGCGGTCGGCCGGCTCACGGCCACCGCGCGCGCCTGCCGCGAGGCCGGGCACGGCATCGACATCGTGAGCTGCGGCGGCACCGGCACCTTCCCCTATTGCATTGAGCAGCCCGGGGTCACAGAAGTGCAGATCGGCGGCGCGATCTTCAGCGACCGGCACTACCGCGAGCACTACCACATGGACTTTCCCTTCGCGCTCACGGTGCTCGCGACCGTGATCAGCCGGCCGACCCCGACCCGGATCGTGCTCGACGCCGGCCGGAAGGCCATGCCGGGCGATGCCGCCATGCCGCAGCCGATCGGCCTCCCCGCCATCGCCGCGATGCGCCTCTCAGCGGAGCACGCCAAGATCGAGCTCGAACAGCCGAGCGTGCGGCCGACCATCGGCGACAAGCTCGAGTTCGTCGTGGGCTACCACGACACGACCGTGCACCTGCACGAGGAGCTGGTCGCCGTCCGAAACGGTCGCATCGAGGCGATCTGGCGGGTTGCCGCGCGCGGCAAACTGAAGTAAGGCCATTGGGTATCTTCCCCTTATACGATCGAGCGCTTTAGCGCCCCTCTCCGCGCGAAGCGGGGAGAGGGAGGGGCCCATCGTTCGCAAAAGCGAGCGATGGGAGGGTGAGGTGTGCATCGACGGCACGATGGCGTCCTCCATCGACACCCACCTCACCCGCTCGCTGCGCTCGCGACCTCTCCCCCCGCAAGCGGGCGGAGAGGTGCTTGGGGGACGGCGTACAGCAAGATGGAATCGGCACTAGTCAGGAAGAACCCGGAATGGAACACTGGCTTGAGTCGGCGCGAAAGGAGAGCCGGGAGCGATGAAGACACAGGCTCGCGTGGTGGTGATCGGCGGCGGCGTGGTGGGCGTCAGCACGCTCTATCACCTCACGAAAAAAGGCTGGTCCGATGTGATGCTTCTCGAGCGGAAGGAGCTCACCTCCGGCTCGACCTGGCATGCGGCCGGCCTGTTGCCGCTCTTCAACGTCAGCTACTCCGTCGGCCAGATCCATAAATACTCGGTGAAGCTCTACCAGACCCTCGAGCGCGAGACCGGGCAGCATGTCGGATTCAAGAAAGTCTCGAACATCCGCCTCGCCTGCGCCGCCGACCGCATGGACGAATACCGGTATTACGCGGGCGTCGCCGCCACCATCGGCGTCGATGTCCGGTTCCTGACGGCGGCGCAGGTCAAGGAGATCTGGCCGCTCTGCGAGACCGCGGGTGTGATCGGCGCCATCCAGCATCCCGAGGACGGCTATATCCAGCCCGCCGATCTCACCCAGGCGCTCGCCAAGGGTGCGCGCGCCGGCGGCGCCGAGATCCATCGCGGCACCACCGTCACGGCGATCGCCCACCGGCCCAGCGGCGAATGGGTGGTGCAAACCGACATGGGCGACATCGTCTGCGAGCACGTGGTCTCCGCCACCGGCAACTTCGCGCGCAAGACCGGTGCCATGGTCGGGCTCGACGTGCCGGTGCTGCCGGTGCAGCACCAATACCTCCTGACCGAGCCCCATCCAGCGATCCAGGAGCGCCACCGGCAGGGCCTGCCGGAAATGGGCGTGCTGCGCGAATCCGATGCCTCCTATTACATGCGCGAGGAGAACGCAGGGCTCCTGCTCGGCCCCTACGAGAGGGGCGCGCCCGCGTGCTACATCGACGGGCCCGCGGATGATTCCGAGTACGAGCTCTTTCCGGATGATCTCGAGCGTTTGGCGCCGCACATCGAGGCCGCGATCTCGCGTGTGCCGGCCTTCGGCGAGGTGGGCATCAAGAAGGTCTACAACGGTGCCATCGCCTATACGCCCGACGGCAGCCCGATCATCGGACCGGCGTGGGGCGTGCGGAACTTCTGGCTCAACGAGGGCCACAGCTTCGGCGTCACCGCCGCGGGCGGCGCCGGCTGGCAGATCGCGGAATGGATCGTCGAGGGCGAGCCCAGCATCGACATGATGGGAGTCGACCCCCGCCGCTTCGGGCCTTACGCATCGCTGGGCTACCTCCGCCAGAAGAATGAGGAGGCCTACGCCAAGGTCTTCACCGTCCACTACCCCGACGAGGAGCGCCCAGCCGCACGGCCACTGAAGCAGTCGCCCTGCTATGGCCGGATGAAGGCGCTGGGCGCGATGTTCGGCAGCGTCTATGGCTGGGAGCGGCCGAACTGGTTCGCGCCCGTCGGCTATGGCCTGAGCGAGGCCGAGCTCGCAAAGCCCGACGTGCTCTTGAACGAGAACCATGCGCCCGCGCCCGCCGGCGAGCGTCCGCGGGAGAAATGGAGCTTTCGCCGCTCCAACTATTTCGAGCACGTCGGCAACGAATGCCGGCACGTCCACGAGAAAGTCGGTCTGCTCGACATGACCGCGTTCTCGAAATTCGAGGTCAGCGGCCCCGGCGCCGAGGCCTGGCTCGACCACCTGCTCTCGAACCGCGTGCCCAAGAAGACGGGCCGGATCGCGCTGAGCTATCTCCTGACCAAGAATGGCGGTGTGCGCTCGGAGTTCACGGTGTTCCGCGAAGGACCGGAGCAGTTCTACCTGGTCTCCGCGGGCGCGCTCGAGCGGCACGACGGGGATTATCTGACGAAGCTGCTGCCCGGCGACGGCAGCGTCCAGCTTCAACGGGTGACCCAGCAGTATGGCGTGCTCGTGCTGGCGGGAGCGCGCTCGCGCGATCTCCTGCAGAAGCTCACTGACACCGATCTTTCGACACCGGCATTTCCCTGGCTCAGCGGCACGTGGATCAGCGTGGGCGCGGTCCGGACCCGGACGCTCCGGGTGAATTTCGTCGGTGAGCTCGGCTGGGAGCTGCATCATCCCATCGAGACGCAGAACGCGCTGTTCGATCTCTTGATGGACGCGGGGCGCGAATTCGACCTGAAACCGTTCGGCATCCGCGCCATGGATTCGCTTCGGCTCGAGAAATCCTACCGCCTGATTCCGCGGGAGCTCTCGATCGAGTATGCCGCGCTGGAGTCCGGGCTCAATCGGTTCGTTCACCTGGACAACCGGGACTTCGTGGGACGCGAGGGGCTCCTCGATTGGCAGCGGCGCGGCTTCAAGAACCAGCTGGTGACGCTCGAGGTGCACGGCGTCAGCGATGCGGACGCGCGCGGCTCGGAGCCAGTCTATCGCGGCGCCGAGCTGGTGGGACGCTGCACCTCCGGCGGATTCGGCTGGCGGGTGGCCAAGTCGCTGGCGCTCGCCATGGTGCCGCCGGCGCTCGCGGCAAACGGCACGGAGCTCGACATCGCGATCCTCGGCAAGCGCCACCGCGCTACCATCATCCCGGAATCGCCCTTCGACCCCAAGAACGAGCGGCTGCGTGCCTAGATGATGCTCTGTTCGATTGGACTCCCTGCTCGATGACGCAGTCAATTAAGCCCCTCTCCGCCCGCTTGCGGGGGGAGAGGTCGCGAGCGCAGCGAGCGGGTGAGGTGGGTGTCGAGGGCGGGCTGGATCGTGCCGCCGAAGCACACCTCACCCTCCCAGCGCTGCGCGCTGGGCCCCTCCCTCTCCCCGCTTCACGCGGAGAGGGGCAAGAGATCGCCTCGTGAAATCGCAAGGCATTGGCGCGCGGGTTCCGCGCAAGGAGGATGCTCGGCACCTGCACGGGCGCGGAAACTTCGTCTCCGACATGATCCTGCCCGGCCAGCAGGAGGTGGCCTTCCTGCGCAGCCCGGTGGCTCACGGTCGTCTCGTGCGGATCGGCAAGCCGCAAGGGCTGGAGCACGCGGTCTTCATCTGGAGAGACCTCGAGGGCGTGAAACCGATCGTGGCGTCCTCGACCCTGCCGGGCTACCGGCTCTCGGCGCAACACCCGCTCGCGCACGAGAAGGTGCGGTTCGTGGGCGATCCCATCGCGATGGTGGCAGCCCCTTCCCGCGCCGAGGCCGAGGATATCGCCGAGCGAATCGATCTCGAGATCGAGGACTTGCCGGCTCTCGCCGACGCGCACAAGGCGCGCGCCGAGACCGCGGTGCGCGTCCACGAGGAGTGGCCCGACAATCTCTTTCTCACCATGAACTACGAGAGCGGGTTCGAGGCGAAAGCGCAGGGCGCGCCGGTTGTGGTCAAGCGCGAGCTCGCGCTCTCGCGCCAGGCCATGGTGCCGATGGAAGGCAAGGCCGTGCTGGCGCTCTGGGACGAGCGCGCGGATCAGCTGGTGGTCTATTCCTCCACGCAGACGCCACACATGATCCGGATCGGTCTTTCGGAGGCGCTGGGCATCGAGGACGCGCGCATCCGCGTGATCTCGCCCGACGTCGGCGGCGCCTTCGGCTACAAATGCATCCTGCAGCCGGAGGAGATCTGCCTCGCCTGGCTCGCGCTCAAGTTCCGGCGGCCGTTCCGCTACATCGAGGACCGGCGCGAGCACCTGGTCGCGGGCGCCGTCGCGCGGCAGCATCACTATCGCATGACGGCCTACGCCGACCGCACCGGCCGCTTGCTGGCGCTCGACGCCGAGATCACCATCGACGGCGGCGCCTATTCGATGTGGCCCTACACCGTGGGGCTGGAGACCGGACAAGCCACCGGCAACCTGCCGGGCCCTTATGACTTCCGCGGCTATCGCTGCAAGACGCATTGCGTTGCCACCAACAAGCCCGGCTTCATGCCCTATCGCGGCGTGGCGCGCACCGGTGTCTGCTTTGCGATGGAGCTGGTGATGGACGCGATCGCCCGCGAGGTCGGACGCGAGCCCTGGGAGGTCCGGCGCGACAATCTCGTCGCGGCCGAGGCGATGCCCTACGACAACGTCACGAAGAAGCACTATGACAGCGGCGATTATCGCAAGGCGCTACTGATGGCGCGCGACAAGATCGGGCTCGATGCCTGGCGCGAGCGGCAGCGCAAGGGTGAGCCGGACGGCCGCCTGATCGGCGTCGGGTTCGCCAGCTACTGCGAGCAGTCCGCCCACGGCACCAGCGTGTTCGCGGCCTGGGGCCTGTCGCTGGTGCCGGGCTACGACCAGGCGACGGCGCGGGTGACGCCCGCGGGCGGCCTCGAGGTGCGCGCGGGCGTGCACTCCCACGGGCAAGGCATGGAGACCACGCTGGCGCAGGTGGCGCATGAGGTGCTCGGCATCGATATCGCGAAGGTGCATGTCGTGCTCGGCGATACCGGGCTCACGCCCTACTCCACCGGCACCTACGCCTCGCGCAGCATGGTGATGGCGGGCGGCGCGGTATCGCTCGCCTGCGAGACGCTGGTGCCGCGGCTGGTCGCGATCGGCGCGCATCTCATGCAATGCGCCACCAACACCGCGCGCTATGAGAACGGCCAGGTCGTGGGTCCACAGGCCTCGGTCAGGCTCGCGGAGATCGCCGACGCCTGGTATCGCCGGCCCTATCGGCTGCCGCCCGATGTCGATCTCGGCGGGCTCGAGGCGACCATGGCTTATCGGCCCAAGGTCGACACGGGCGCCTTCAGCTACGCCACGCACGCGGCCGTGGTGGCGGTCGACACCGAGCTCGGCCATGTCGAGATCCTCGACTACGTCATCGCCGAGGATTGCGGCACGCTGGTCAATCCCATGGTGGCGGACGGCCAGATGCTCGGCGGCGCCGCGCAAGGCATCGGCACCGCGCTCTACGAGGAGAGCCCCTACGACGCCAACGGCCAGCCGCTCGCCTCGACCTTCGCCGATTACCTGCTGCCGGGACCGACGGAGATTCCGGCGATGCGCATCTTCCACCTGGAGACGCCCTCGCCCTACACGGCCTACGGCATCAAGGGCATGGGCGAAGGCGGCGCGATCGCGCCGCCGGCCGCGATCTTCAACGCGGTCAACGACGCGCTCCGCGGCCTTGGCGTCGAGGTGACGGAAACTCCGCTGACGCCGCGCCGGCTGCTCACGGCAATCGCCGGCGCCAGGAAACCCGTGCCCGCATGAAGGCCGCCGCCTTCGATTATGCGCGCCCGCGCGATCTCGGCGAGGCGGTTGCACTGCTGGCGCAGGGTAAGGGCAGCGCGAAGGCGCTCGCCGGCGGGCAATCCCTGGGGCCTATGCTCAACCTCCGGCTGGCGCGGCCGGGCCTCCTGGTCGACATCTCGCGCCTTGAGGAGCTGCGCGCGATCGAAGACGCGGGCGACGCGTGGCGCATCGGCTCGGCCGTGACCCACTCCGAGATCGAGGACGCCGACGGCACGCTCGGCGGTGGCGCGATGCTGGTCGAGGTCGCCGCCGGCATCGCTTACCGCGCGGTGCGCAACCGCGGCACGATCGGCGGCAGCCTCGCCCATGCCGATCCCGCCGGCGATTGGCCTCTGGCGCTGGCGGCGCTCGGCGCGGATGTGATCCTGCGCGGACCCGCGGGCGAGCGGACGATCTCCGCCGGACGGCTGGTCACCGCCGCCTTCACCACGGAGATCCGGGAAGACGAGATCGTCACGGCGGTGCTCGTGCCGAAGCTCTCGGGCGCCGCGCGCTTCGGTTATTTCAAATTCTGTCGCAAGACCGGCGAATTCCCAGAGGCCAGCGCGGCGGTGGTGCTCGACCCCGAGCGGCATGCCGCCCAAGTCTATCTGGGCGCGCTCTCGGGTCCGCCGCAGCCGCTCCCCGAGCTCGCCCGGCGCATCGCGGAAAGTGGTCGCGCGATCGTCGCTCGTGAGGCCGCAGCGGAAGCCGTCGCGACCGTCCCCGGACTCGACGCCGTCGATCGGCGCATGCGCGCGGGCACGCTGCTGCGGGCGCTCGAGCGGGCCCTCGCCCGATGACAGCGATCTCGCTCACGGTGAACGGCCGCACCGTCTCGGCCGAGGTCGAGCCGAGGACGCACCTCGCGGATTTCCTGCGCGATCATCTCCGCCTCACCGGTACGCATCTCGGCTGCGAGCATGGCGTGTGCGGGGCCTGCACGGTGCTGATCGCCGGCGCTCCCGCACGCTCTTGCATCGCCTATGCGGTCGCCTGCGACGGACTCGAGATCCGCACCATCGAGGGCTTCGAGGACGACGCCCTGATGGCCGAGCTGCGGGACGCGTTCTCGCGGGAGCACGGGCTGCAGTGCGGTTTCTGCACCGCGGGCATGCTGATCTCCGCGCGCGATATCGTGCAACGGCTGCCGCAGGCCGACGAGCGCCGGATCCGGACGGAGCTCTCGGGCAATCTCTGCCGCTGCACCGGCTATGTCGGGATCGTGAACGCGGTCGCGAGCGTCGCGGCGCGACAGGCCAAGCCGGCAGCCAGGCCGGCTGTGCCGCCGCCCAAGGCCGTGGCTCGATCCAGGCCTATCCAATCGGCCACGCCCGAGGTGCCCACACGCGCCGAGCCTGCGATGGCGCGTGCTCCCGAGCCCGCGCGGGAAGGCTGGACCCGCATCGACGAAAGCTTCGTGATCGCGGCGCCGGCGGCGGCGGTCTGGCAGGCGCTGGCGGATTTTCCCAAGGTGGCGGCGTGCCTGCCGGGAGCGGAGCTCACCGAGCACGACGCGCGCTCGGTCAGGGGTCGGCTGCGCGTCAAGCTCGGGCCGATGGCGGCGAGCTTCGCGGGCTCGGCCACCGTGCAGCGCGATGAGGTCGCGATGACCGGCGTCGCCAAAGGCGCCGGTACCGACAGCGGCTCCCGCTCGCGCACGCGGGGCGAGCTCGCCTATCGCCTGACGCCCGAGGCGGGCGGCGGTCAGACGCGGGTCGCTGTCACGGTGGAGTACGACCTGCAGGGCCCGCTGGCGCAGTTCTCGCGCTCCGGGCTCGCACGCGACTTCGCGGGCCGCGTGGTCGCGGAGTTTGCCGCCAATCTTAACCGCGCGCTCGGCGCGGGCGAGGCGCAAGCGGCCACCGCGCCGCACCCGCTCAACGTGCTCGGGCTTTTGTGGTCGCTGATCTGGAGCCGCGCGAAGGCGCTATTCGGCCGGTCACGCTGACGGTCACACCGGGTAGATCAGCGCGGTGTCGATGATCAGGCTATCGTAGACGCAGTGGCGCGCCTTGAGCTTGAGGCGGCCGTCCTGGCGGACGAACCGGTCGTGGTAGCGGCCGACTTGCTGCAGCGTGGTCTTCTCGTCGACCAGCGTCTCGAAGAGGGCGTAGTTCGCTTCGGCCGAGATCTCGCCCGAAGGATCGAGCGCGAGCACGCGGGTGTTGGTCACCTGATGCAGGAGATAGCGCGGCGCGAACATGGTGGTGCGGGAGATCGCGAGCGCGCGGTCGCGCATCATGCCGATGCCTTCGCAATAGACCAGGCCGACGGGCAGTCCAGCGTCGGCGTTCTCGCGGCCGGTGACGCGGTAGATCGCGTCCTCGGTGAAGAACTGCGGCCAATCCTGCACGCGGCCGGCGTCGAGCACCGCCGCGTATTCCGCGTTGAACTCCTCGATCTCCAGGCGCAGCTCGCGCAGGCCCGCGGATGCTCGGCCGCTCTCCATGGGCTCAGAGGCCCATCACGTCGCGGTAGTGGCGATAGAGCGAGCGGATCGCGGACTCGGTGATGAGATGGGCGGCAGTGCCTTCCTCGGTGCCGCCGAGCGCCACCAGTGACTCCTCGCTATCCGAGCGCGTGACGCCCTGCTGGACGAAGCGCATGGCCTCGTTGTCCTCGATGCCCAGGAAGCCAGAGGGGCCCATCAGGTTGCCCTGGCGCAGGCGGTGCCGGATCATCTCGTCGCTGTCGCCCTCGTAGCCGAACATGGTCCAGACCATCAGGAACTCGTTGGGGCCGCGCGGCACGATCTGGCGCACGCCCAGCGTGTTGAGCTCGCGCTGGACCACGAAATTGGGCCAGATCGTCTGCATGGTGACCGACCACGGGCTGTCGAACTCGCGGACATAGTCGAGGAACTTGGGCTCGGCCAGCCGGAGCTCGTCGGAGAAGGCACGCATCTGCGTCTTGGTCTCGGCGTCGAGCTTGGGCATTTCCGGCGGCCGCGCCGAGGCCATGGTGCCGTGCCGGCCGGAGGCATCGACCACCATCGCGGATTTATTGCCGGCGACCAGCAGGCCGAAGCTCACGAGGAAGGCGTGCAGCAGCGTCGCGTGATAGGGGTCCTTCAGGTTCTCGTGATACATCTTCCAGT
>DATMMM010000325.1:0-3974 GCA_035569735.1 Allostellaceae bacterium
AAGTGCCCGACGTCGTGCAGCAAGGCGGCGAGGCAGAGCGCCTCGCGGGCGCCTTCCGCGCGCGCCAGCGCCGCGGTCTGCAGGCTGTGCTGGGCGATGGTCACGCCCTCGCCATAGGTCTCGCCGCCGTGCGCGGCGAACAGCGCCGCGATCTCCTCGAATACGCTCTGCCCGCTCATGTCTCTCGCTCCAGAACGCGCAGCGTGCTCATGAGCGAGTCCGCGTCGGCGTAGGTGCCTTGCAAGTGCCGGCGGCCGCCACCGAAACCGCGCCTTCCGTGCAGGACCCGGCGGTTGTCGACGATGAAGAGATCGCCGCACGCCAAGCGGAATCCCACGGTCATCGCGGGATCGTGCAGCAGCCGGCCGAAGCTGCGATAGGCCGCGTAGAAGTTCGGCAGCGCATCGGGATCGAGATCGATCGGACCGATCGAGCGGCTGTTGTAGCGGATCGTGCGCAAAGCGCCCTCGGCATCGAGCTCGATCAGCGGCGCCCAGTGGCGCAGATCGACCGCGCCCGGCTCGACATAGCGGAACGGCACCTTCGTCTTGACGAGGAGATCGAAGGCCTTGGGAGCTTCGCGGCGCAGACGCTCGGCGACCGCGAAGCCGTCGACCACCACGGATTCGCCGCCCTCGCCGGCGGCTTCCAGGCAGTGCAGGAGCTGCAGCTGCGGCACGGGATCGCGATAGGGATTGTCGGTGTGGTTGCCGAGCGCCATGGCGGTGAAGGCGAGGTTGTGCGGCTCCTCCACCGAGACCACGTCGAAGAGCCGTCCGTAGTTGGTCTCGCGCACATAGCCGAAGAGGCTCACGACCTCGCACACGGCACCGGGCGTGGTGGGTACGCCGTGCAGCAGCGCGAAGCCGAGACGGTCCACGTGGCGAAGCCAGCCCAGCAGCGCTCGCTTGTCGCGCGTGACAACGCCGTGCTCGGCCGCGGGGAGGGGATGGCTCGCGAGGCCCGCATCCCAGAGCTGCGGCGCGCGCCGCCGCTCGGCGCGCGAGGCGGGGTCGAGCGCGTGCCGGCGCAGCCACGCAGGATCGAAGAGCGAGCGATGCTCGAAGCAGCCGAAGCCAATCTCGATCCCGCCGGCGACGATGTCGGCGGCGCCGACCAGGATGTGCTCGGGCAGCTCCACCGCGTCCAACAGCCGCTGGCCCTCGGCGCCGCGGCGCGTCTCGGGCCGGTTGTCGGCGAGCCAGAGCGCGGGAAACCGGCTCACGCGGCCGTCCGCCCAGGTCACCGCCAGCATCGTCCCGGCGGCTTCGATCGCGAGGCTCGCCGGCGAGAAACTCGCGTGGGTGTCCATCTCTCAGGCCGTGCCCTCCGCGACCAGCTCCTGCAACTTTTCGGGCTGGCAGATCACGATCATGCCGTCCTCGATCGCGATCAGGCCGCGCTCGCGCCAGAGACCGAGCTCCTTGTTCACGCGCTCGCGCGTGGCGCCGATCATGTGGGCGAGATCCTGCTGAGAGAGCTTGAAGGCGAGCCGCACGCCCCGTGGATCCGGCTTGCCGTGCACCTCCGCGAGACTGATCAGCCGCTTGGCGAGACGCGCGGGCAAATGAAGGAACACCGTGTCCTCGATGAACTCGACATTCATGCGAATGCGTCCGCACAGCACCGGCAGGATGGAGACGCCGAGCTCGGGATGATCGTGCAGGAACGGCACGAAATGGTCGCGATGGATCTGCAGCAAATCCACCGCCTTCATGGCGCGCGCGCTTGCGGTGCGCGGGAGGCCGTCGAGCAGCGCGATCTCGCCGAACATCTCGCCGGGCTCGAGGATGTTGAGAATGGCTTCCTCGCCCTCGGCGGAGACGGTGTAGATGCACACCCTCCCCATGAGCACGCCGCAGAGCGCGTTCCCGGGGTCGCCTTTGGCGAAGATCTCGTCGTTGGGCTGGAAGTGCCGGACGGTCGCGAATTTCACCAGCCCGTCGAGCAGGGACGGGGCGGCATCGCGAAACAGCATGTGCCGCGCGAGCACCGCGCGAAGAGCCTCGGGGGGATAACGGGTCATCGTGGAACCTCGCCGCAGACGATTTTGCCAGGCCAACGCCCTTGCGGTGGACCGGGCCCGGAGCCGCTGCCGCTCCTTTCTAGCGCAACTTCACCCGGGGAGGCAGCAGAACCGCTTTTAGCGGATCGGCGGCTGCCTGGGGCTGTGACGGGGTTCACAGGGACCCCGCATATTCCCTCGCTATTGTGACAGCGGTCACTTGGAACTGGCCTCGCCAGGGCCAAGTCGACGGCAAGCCGGCGGGGGTCGCCGGTTCCGAGATAGGCGATGGAGGGTTCTGTGACGGCTACATGGACAGCGGGCGCTCTGGTCTTTGAGGCGTCGGTCATCAACAGCCGCCGGGCGCACGCCGCGCTTGGCAAGGCGATCTACGCTCCGATCGACGAGCACCGCACCGCCGCCTCCAACAGCGATATTGCGGCCGCCTGGCTTGCCGCGGGTCTGATCGGCCTGGCCTTGTTTGTTGCCCTGCCACTCTGAGCAGGAGAGACCCATGGCTCCCGCCGTGCTGTTCTGCGCGAGCCTGGTGATCCCGGTTACGCTCGCCACGCGGGACTCGGCGGCCGGGTGTGCGTGTCAGACCCTCGACCGCGCCGCGTGCCCCGCGCTGCTCTCGCGGCCCGCCGGGTAGACCCACCCTTTCCATTCCTGTTGCGACGACTCCGCGCCGCGTGGCATGAGATGCCGCCGCGGCGGGCCGATGGCTCGTCCGAGGATCACGGGCTCATTCGGTGGTGGCATGTCACGTCGTGCAAGAGTGTGGATCGTTGTCCTTGGTGCGCTGCTCGCGCTCGCGTTGCAGGCCCGCCCGGGGCGCGCCGCCGAGGTCGATTTCGGCACCTGGCTCGCGGGCGTGCGGCAAGAGGCGATCGGCCAGGGACTGAACCCGCAATCGGTGACGCGGGCGCTGGCGGGCGCGCACCCGATCGACCGCGTGCTCGAGCTCGATCGGCACCAGCCGGAAACCACGCTCACCTTCGAGCAGTACATCGAGCTCGTGGTATCTCCGCAGCGCCTTCAACAGGGACGGCAGAATTTTGTGGAGCATCGCGCGCTCCTCGAGCAGGTCTCGCGCCGCTATGCCGTGCAGCCTCGCTTCATCGTGGCGCTCTGGGGGATCGAGAGCAATTATGGCAAGGGCAGCGGCGACTTTCCCGAGATCTCCGCGCTCGCCACGCTCGCTTATGACGGCCGCCGCAGCGCCTATTTCCGCAAGGAGCTGATGGCGGCGATCAAGATCGTCGATCAAGGCTGGGTTCGGCCCGAGGACATGCTGGGCTCCTGGGCGGGCGCCATGGGCCAATGCCAATTCATGCCATCGAGCTACCTGCGGTTCGCGGTGAGCTTCAACGGGGACGGGCGGCGCGACATCTGGCACCGCCATGAGGATATTTTCGCCTCGATCGCCAACTATCTCGCGCAGTCGGGCTGGCATGGCGACGAGACCTGGGGCCGGCGCGTGTTGTTGCCGACCGGCTTCGACGCCGGCCTCGCCGGGCTCAGCAACCGCAAGCCGCTCGCGGAATGGCAGCGGCTTGGCATCCGCGCGCTCGACGGCCGCGACCTCGCCTCCCGCGAGCGCGAGGCCTCGCTGATCCTGCCGGACGGTCCCGGCGGCACCGCGCTGCTGGCGTTCGACAACTTCCGGGCCACCCTCAAGTGGAACAACTCCAGCTACTTCGCGGCTGCGGTCGGCTATCTTGCCGACGGAGTCGAATGACGGTATCTTGCCGCTAATAGAGGGTGCTGGCGGAGGGGGCCACTAGATCGTGATAAACGCAAGTCGCTGGCTGACCCTGGCCACCCTGGTCGGACTTGCCATGCTGGCCGCCTGCAGCACGTCGCAGAAGCCGCAGCCGGCCGCGAGCACAGCGGGGCAGGGACACGGCCTCTATAAAGTTGGCAAGCCCTATCAGGTCGACGGCATCTGGTATTACCCCAAGGAAGA
>DATMMM010000326.1:0-2638 GCA_035569735.1 Allostellaceae bacterium
CAGCTCTCGGGCGGCCAGCAGCAGCGCGTGGCACTCGCGCGCGCGATCGCCTACGAAACGAAGGTCGTGCTGCTGGACGAGCCGCTGTCGAACCTCGATGCGCAATTGCGCGTCGCTATGCGCGGCGAGCTCGGCGAGCTCAGGCGCCGGCTGGGCTTCACTGCGATCTATGTCACTCATGACCAGGAGGAGGCGTTCGCGCTCTCGGATCGGATCATCGTGATGCGCGCCGGTCGCGTCGAGCAGGAGGGCACGCCCGCGGCGCTGCACCGCGCGCCGCGCACGCGGTTCGTCGCGAGCTTCCTCGGCATGAAGAACATCCTCAATGCCGAGATTCTTCCGCTCTCCGGCGGCGACAACATGGCGGAAGCAAGACTGGCGGCGGAGATCGTGCTGCGGGCCCGCGATCCCCACGCGAACGGTGCCGCCGCGGGTGCCTGCGCGATCGGCTTCAGGCCGGTGGACGTGAGGCTCGAAGCCGGCACGGCGGGAGGAGGTACCGCGGGCGTCGTGACGCGCTCGCTCTTCCTCGGCGACATCGCGCAGTATCATATCCGCTCGGGGCCGATCGAGATCTGCGCGCACGACCGGCCGCGCGCGGAGCTCACGGAAGGCACGCCGGTCTCCTGGCGCGTCGATCCCGAGAAGTGTCTGGTGCTGCGCGACTAATAACAGGGAGCAACGTCGATGACCCCCGCTGAAGGCCGCTCATCACCGCGCGAGGCGCGGCAGGCCAACCGAGGCCTGCGCATTCTGTGTCCGAACGGCCACCTGGGCTTCGCGCCGACCAAGCTCGGCAGCTTCAATCTGGGTCTCGCGGCCGAACCCGACATGGTCGCCTGCGATTCCGGCAGCTGCGATTGCGGGCCGGTGCCCTTGGGCTCCGACGGCACCGCGAGTCCGCTCGCCTGGCAGCGGCACGACATCGAGGCGATGCTGGTGGGCGCGCGCCGGCTCAAGGTCCCCATGATGATCGGTTCCGCCGGCGACACCGGCACGAACAGCCGCGTCGACCGCTACGTCGGCATCGTGAAGGAGCTGGCGGTCGAGCACAAAATCCCCCGCTTCAAGCTGGGATATTTCTACTCCGAGATATCCAAGGACGCGGTGCGCCGGAAGATCGCAGCCGGCGACTCCGTGCGCGGGCTCGATGGCCGGCCGGACCTGACGCTTGCCGAGCTCGACGCCACCGATCACATCGTCGCCGTCGCGGGCGTGCATCCCTTCATCAAGCTCCTGGACATGGGAGCGGACGTCGTGATCGGCGGCCGCAGCAGCGATTGCGCGATCTTCGCGGCGCCCGCGATCCGCAAGGGATATCCGGAGGCGCTCGCCTATTTCTACGGCAAGGTGATGGAGTGCGCTTCCTTCTGCGCCGAGCCCTACGGCGGCAAGGAATCGATCATTGGCGAGATCACCATGGAGGACGTCAAGGTGACGGCGATGCTGCCGGAGCAGCGCTGCACCGTCGCCTCGGTCGCGGCGCACTCCATGTATGAGCGCAGCAATCCCTATTACGAGTATTTCCTCGGCGGCCATATCGACATGAGCCAGTGCGTCTACGAGCAGTTCGACGAGCGCACGACCCGCGTCACCGGTCCGCGCTTCATTCCCGCGACGGAGCTGCGCGTCAAGCTCGAGGGCGCCGGCAAGGTCGGCGAGCGCTACGTCGGCATGGCCGCGGTGCGCGATCCCTACACGATCTCGCGGATCGACGAGGTGATCGCCTGGGCGAAGGCCGCGGTGCGCGAGCGCTTCGGCGAGACCGGCTATCAGCTTACCTACACCGTCTATGGCCGCGACGGCATCCTGGGCGAGCTCGAGCCGTTCCGGAACCGGCCCGCGCACGAGCTCTGCATCGTCGTGCAGGGGGTGGCGCCGACCAGGGAGATGGCGGAGGAAGTCTGCATGATCGGCACACGGCAGATGTTCTATGCGCGGCTTCCCAATGTGAAGGGCACCGCGGGCGGCGTCGCCTTCATGCTCGACGAGGTGATGCCCGCGAGCGCCGCCTATCGCGGGACCCTCAATCACACCATGGGAATCGACGATCCGCTGGAGCTCTTCCCGGTGCATCTGACCGAAGCGGGAATTTAGCCATGAGCACGCCCATGCGAGCCGCGCCGCTGAGCTCGCTCGCCAAGACCATCCGCAGCAAGAATGCCGGCGTCGACAAGGTCACCTTCGACGTGATCTTCCAGGACAAGAAATCCTACGACCTCGTGCGCCAGAGCCGCGCACTCTCCCGCGAGGCGATCTGCCGGATCTACGGCATTCCCGAGGAGCGCATCAGCGACCACGTCGAGTTCGAGCCGGGGCTCGCAATCAAGTTCACCCTCTATCGGAAGCGCCCCAGCGGCAGCCTCGGCGATCCCGACATCTTCGGCAGCCAGCAATATGGCCCGCTCCTCGACGTGCAGGTGCCGCTGGAATCCGGAGAGTCATGAGCGGCCGCGAGCCGGACTTCTGCAGCTCGGCGCCCGAGGCGCGGGCGGCTCTCGCCGAGCGGCAGCTCGCGGCGCTCGCCGAGCGCGAGAGCGTGGTGCGCGCCTTCGTCTGCCACGACACCGAAGCCGCGCGCCGGGGCCTCGCGCGGCATGCGCCGGGGCCCTTGAGCCAGGCCTTGATCGGCGTCAAG
>DATMMM010000327.1:0-11547 GCA_035569735.1 Allostellaceae bacterium
CCGCGCGGCTCGACCCGGTGCTGGGCGGCCGGCGGATCGCGAATTTCCTCTCGGTGCTCACGCTGGAGGCGCAGACCATCGCGCGCGCCTGCGGCAAAAGCCACCTGCACAATTTGGAACCCGAGGACCTCGTGGCCTTGACGGTGGAATCCGCGGCGATGGCGGGCGTGCCGCTCGCCGGTACGAATTGGATTCCGGGCAAACCCGCGTCATGATGTGAGTGCCACCGAAGCCGGCTGACGGAATAGCAGCGGGAAACACGAGGGGGAGAAGCATGCCGACCGACTTGGCGCGGACCGCGAAGGACCGCGGCATCAAGTATTTTCTGATCTCCTATACGGACCTGTTCGGAACCCAGCGCGCGAAGCTGGTGCCCGCCGCCGCCATCGGCGAGATGCAAAAGGCGGGTGCCGCCTTCGCGGGCTTCGCCACCTGGCTCGACATGACGCCGGCGGACTCCGATCTCTTCGCCCGCCCCGATCCCGCGAGCTTGATCCAGCTGCCCTGGCGCCCGACCGTCGGCTGGCTCGCGGCGGATCTCTGGATGGATGGCAAGGAGGTCGATCACGCCCCCCGCAACGTGCTCAAACGCGCGCTCGCCGCGGCGGACGCCAAGGGCTATGAGCTCAAGACCGGCGTCGAGTGCGAGTTCTTCCTGATCGCGCCCAGCGGCGAGCGCATCGCCGACGACGCCGACCGTCAGCAGAAGCCCTGCTACGACCAGGCCGCCCTGATGCGCCGCTACGACGTGATCACCGAGATCTGCGACAACATGCTGGAGCTCGGCTGGTCGCCCTATCAGAACGATCACGAGGACGCCAACGGCCAGTTCGAGATGAACTGGCAGTACGACAACGCGCTCGTCACCGCCGACCGCCACGCCTTCTTCAAGTACATGGTGAAGTCGGTCGCGGAGAAGCACGGGCTCCGCGCCACCTTCATGCCGAAGCCATTCTCGAACCTCACCGGCAACGGCTGCCACGCCCATGTCTCGATCTGGCAAGGCAAGAAGAACCTGTTCCAGGACCCGAAGGGCGAGCTCGGCCTCGCCAAGCTGGGCTATGCTTTCATCGGCGGCGTGATCCACAACGCCGAGCCGCTCTGCGCGCTGCTCAACCCGACGGTCAATTCCTACAAGCGCATCAACGCGCCGCGCACGGTCTCCGGCGCCACCTGGTCGCCGAACACGGTGACTTATGCCGGCAACAATCGCACGCACATGATCCGCATCCCCGAGAGCGGCCGGTTCGAGCTGCGGCTCGGCGACGGCGCCGCCAATCCCTACCTGCTGCAAGCCGGTATTCTCGTGGCTGGCCTCGACGGCATCGCCAGCAAGCGCGACCCCGGCAAGCGCCTGGACATCAACATGTACACCGAGGGCCACACGGTGAAGAACGCCAAGCGCCTGCCGCTCAATCTGCTCGACGCCTTGCGCTCCCTGGAGAAGTCGAGCGTGCTCAAGGACGGGCTCGGTGAGGCCTTCGTCTCCTCCTATCTGAAGCTCAAGCGCGACGACTGGAACGCCTACGCTCAGCACTTGACCCAATGGGAGCGCGACACCACGCTCGATTGCTGATCTCCATATCGTTCGCTCCGACGGGAACCGCTCATGCCGAAGCAGGTCTTGCGTCCGCGCAATCTCTCCTTCCAGCCGCGTCCGACATACCCCTATTCGCCGGGCACGCGCGGCGGCGACTACGTCTATACCGCGGGCCAGGTCGCCTGGAACGACAAGGGCGAGATTGTCGGGGTCGGCGACGTGCGCGCGCAGACGCGCCAGGTGCTGAGCAACGTCGCATCGATCCTGCGCGAGACCGGCGCCTCCATGGCCGACGTCCTCAAGTGCAATGTTTACCTGGCCGACATCCGGGATTTCCAGGCCATGAACGAGGAGTTCGCCAAGGCGTTCCCGACCGACCCGCCCGCGCGTACCACGGTGCAAGCGGCGCTCGCCGAGAAGGAGATGCTGGTGGAGATCGAGGCGATTGCCTATCTCGGGAAATGACGGCGCCGTGCAGCCACTGGCAGTCCGACCGGCGATCAGCCGGCAAACTCTCGGCATGATCCTCGTCGCCGCCGGTGTTTCCGTGTTCACGATCCAGGACGTGATCGTGAAGACGCTGAGCAGCGTCTATCCCGTCCACCAGATCGTCGTGCTGCGCAGCCTTGTGGCCTTCCCGATCCTGCTTTGGGTCACCTACGCCGAGCAGCGCGGCCACATCAAGATGCATCGCGGCCTGCTGCACGCCGCGCGCGGGGTCATCCTCTACGTCTCCTACACCTGCTATTACCTGGGGCTGGCGCGGCTCCCGATGGCCGACGTGATCGCGCTCACCTTCACGGTGCCGCTGTTCGTGACCATGCTGGGAGTCCTCGTGCTCGGCGAGCGCGTGCGGATGCGGCGCTGGGTGGCGCTCGGCGCCGGGTTCATCGGCGTCCTCGTCATCCTCCGGCCCGGCGTCGCACTCTTCGAGCCCGCGGCGCTGCTGCCGATCGCGTCGGCGGCCGCCTATGCGATCTCCGCGGTGATGGCGCGCCGGCTCGGGAGCACCGAGAGCGGCGGCGCCATGGCGCTGACCGCGACCGGCGCCTACGTCCTGGGCGGCGCGCTCACGGCAGCGCTGCTGGCGGGGATCGATCCTCCCGCGGATGCGGCGGCCTCCATCCGCTTCCTGCTCATTCCCTGGAGCTGGCCGAGCACGCTCGACCTCGCGCTGATGGTGCTCTGCGGCTGCATTGCCGCCTTCGGGTTCTTTTGCCTCAGCCAAGGCTATCGGTTGTCGGAGGCCTACCGCGCGGCGCCCTGCGAATACGCGGCGCTGCCCTGGGGCGTGCTCTGGGGCTATCTGTTCTTCGGCAACACGCCGGATGCGGTCATGATCCTCGGCGCGCTCATCATCATGGGCGCCGGGCTCTACACATTGCAGCCGGAGCCGGCTGCGCGCGGAGCGTCCTGACCCCCATGACCTCCGGCGCTCAACATCGTCGACGCTTCAGAGAGGCCCGCCATGTCGCCCCCGGTTGATCCCGTCCAGAGCGATGCGAAACTGCCGAAGGCCGCCGATGTCGTGATCATCGGCGGCGGCATCATCGGTTCCGCGACCGCGTATTACCTGGCCAAGCGCGGCCTCTCCGTCGCCGTCGTCGAGAAGGGCCGGATTGCCGGCGAGCAGTCGAGCCGGAATTGGGGCTGGTGCCGCCAGCAGGACCGCGACCGGGCGGAAATCCCGCTGATCAAGGAGAGCTTGCGGATCTGGGGCGATCTCGGCAGCGAGATCGGCGCCGAAACCGGTTTCCGCCGCACCGGCGTGCTCTACGTGACCCAGGATCCCCAGGAGATGGCGAAGTGGGCGCGCTGGATGGAGCACGCCCGCAGCTACCAGCTCCACTCGCGCCTGCTCTCCGCCGCCGAGGCGCAGGCGATGACGCCGGGCTGCGACACCAAATGGATCGGCGGCCTGCACACGCCGAGCGACGGCCGCGCCGAGCCCTCCATGGCCGGGCCCGCCATCGCCACGGCCGCCCGCAAGCTCGGCGCCACCATCCACCAGAGCTGTGCCGCCCGTGGATTGGAGACCGAGGCGGGCGCGGTCTCCGGCGTCGTCACCGAGCACGGCACGATCCGCACGAAGAAGGCGCTCTGCGCGGGTGGCGCCTGGTCCTCGCTGTTTTGCCGCCGGCATGGCGTCGACCTGCCGCAGCTGACGGTGCGCGCCTCCGTCCTGCGCACGGAGGCGGCGCCCGAGGTCTTCGACAGCGCCTTGGGGACGCCGAGCTTCGGGCTTCGGCGCCGGCTCGACGGCGGCTTCACCGTCGGCTACCGCAACCAGGTGAGCTTCCACATCACGCCCGACGCCTTCCGCTATATCCGGAAGTTCTGGCCGGCCTTCCGATACGAGAGCCGGAACATCAAGCTGGAGTTCGGTTCGGACTTCTTGAAGGCGCTGATGACGCCGCGCAACTGGCCGCTCGACAAGCCCTCGCCGTTCGAGGCCGTGCGCGTGCTCGACCCCGAGCCCGACCGCAAGCTGCTCGATCGCGCTCTCGGGAATTTCAAGGCGGGGTACCCGAGTCTAAGCCACATCAAGATGGCGGAGAGCTGGGCCGGCATGATCGACATCACACCCGACGCGATACCCGTGATCTCCCCGGTCGAGGCGATTCCCGGCTTCTATCTCGCGACCGGATTCAGCGGCCACGGCTTCGGGATCGGTCCCGGCGCCGGCCGGCTCGCCGCGGATTTGATCGCGGGCGAGACGCCCATCGTCGATCCGCAGCCCTTCCGCTATTCCCGAATGATCGATGGCAGCAAGCTCGGGCCGGAATCGCGGCTATGAGACTGTTCGACGGTCATCCGCGCCATATCATCGATGGGGTTGCGACAACGCGCATGGAGGGAGATTGCCCATGCCCCATGCCCTAGTTCCCACGCTCGCGATGATCGTGCTGGCTGCGAGCCAGCAGGCCCCTCCGAGCGACGTGCCCGAGGGTGCGCCGACCTCGTCCGCCATTGTGGGCGGCCGCCATATTCAACCTCGAGGGGGCGGCTCCGAGTCGGATGTGCCTAGAAACGATGCAGCGGACGTTGATCGCCTCTATCAAGAGCTGATGGGCACTCCGCCCGATGCCGGCAGCAACCCGAAGCCTCCGGGGCCCTCCCGACGGCCGTAGCGGCTGCCCGCAGCGGCTTTCTGCCGCAACCGCGAATGCACGAGAAATTGACCAGCTATTCCGGGCCTGTGGGATTGTGCGTTGCGGCATTGCCGCTATATCGACCAGGTATGTTGGACTCGATAGACGCGACACCCGACCGCGCGTGCGTGCGCTTTCGGGACCTCGGTGCAGCCTGGATGCTGGTGGCCTTCCTGCTCCTCGCCAGCGTTCTGCCGGGTACGCTACAGGCCGCCAAAGCCGAGGCGATTCATGCCGCCGGTGCCGCTCGCAGCGAGGTCGCGAGCGTGCTGCACGCGGTCCCCAAATTGCTACAGCGGTCTCCTCAGGCCTAAGAGCCGCCGGGGCGGTTATCGGAGGATTGCGGTTAGGCCGATCTGAAGTTATGGGAGGGCGGGCGAGCCGACAGAGGAGCCCTGCCTGGCCAGGACATCGCAAGCCGCCGCCCGAAAATCGCCGAAGCCCGCGCCTGCGAGAGCGCGCGCCGCGCCCTTCCGCGCGGGGCAACTCGCGAAATACAAGAGCAAGCGCCGGTTCGATGAAACGCCTGAGCCCGGCCCGGAGGTCGGCCGCGGCGAGGGCAACAGCTTGGTCGTGCAGAAGCACGCGGCACGACGGCTGCATTACGATTTCCGGCTGGAGCTCGACGGGGTCCTCAAGAGCTGGGCGGTGACCAAGGGTCCAAGCCTCGATCCCGCCGACAAGCGCCTTGCGGTCCATGTCGAGGACCATCCGCTCGCCTACGGCAGCTTCGAAGGTACGATCCCCGCGGGCCAATATGGCGCGGGTACCGTGATGGTCTGGGAGCGAGGCACGTGGGAGCCCGTGGGCGACCCGCACAAAGGCTTCGCCGAGGGCAAGCTCAAATTCATCCTGCACGGCCAGCGTCTGAAAGGCGGCTGGACGCTGGTGCGCATGCGCGGCCGGGCCCAGGAAGAAGGCCGGGACAACTGGCTCCTGATCAAGGAGCGCGACGAGTATGCGCGCCCCGGCCACGGCGATGCCCTGCTCGAGGAGGTAGACAGGAGCGCGCTCAGCGGTAAGACCATGGAAGAACTCGAGCGCTCCGGGGGCCAGTGGATCAGCAACCGGTCCGCGGGGACGAGCGGAACCGCGCGGTCCAGAAAGCGCACGGCACGGAATCGCGCGCCGATCCCCGGCGCTCGGCGTGGCGCCCTGCCGGATTTCGTCCCGCCTCAGCTCGCAACGCCCGTGGAGCACCCGCCCAACGGCGAGGAGTGGCTGCACGAGCTGAAGCTGGATGGCTATCGCATCTACTGCCGGCGCGACGCGCGCGGCGCCCGGCTGCTCACCCGCACCGGCCAGGACTGGACCGATCGGTTCCGGCGCCTGGTGGGGCCGATCGAGGCGCTGCCGGCGGACCAGTTCGCCCTCGACAGCGAAGTGGTGGTGCTCGACGAAAAGGGGCATTCGAGTTTCGGCGCGCTGCAGGAAGCGCTCAGCGCCGACGATCAGCGGCAGCTTACGCTGTTCGCCTTCGATCTGCTGCACCTCGACGGCTACGACTTGCGCGACGCCCAGCTCGTCGATCGCAAGGAGGCGCTCCGCGAGCTCATCGCGGGCGGCAGCGGCGTGGGCTCGATCCGTTATTCCGACCATATCAACGCCAGCGGCGACGAGGTATTCCGGCGGGCTTCCGAGATGGGCGTCGAGGGCGTGGTCTCCAAGCAGCGCCATCGCCCCTACCGCTCCGGCCGCAGCTCCGAGTGGGTCAAGTCGAAGTGCCAGGCGCGTCAGGAATTCGTGATCGTCGGCTTCACGTTGCCGAAAAAGGGCGGCCCCGGCATCGGCGCGCTGGTGGTGGGATATTACGAGAACGGCCGGTTGATCTACGCCGGCCGGGTCGGCACCGGGTTCGACCGCGAGACCTCGCTCGAGCTGAGATCAAAGCTGGAGCCGCTCCGGGTCGCGGAACCGCTCGTCGAGCAGGTGCCGCGGGAAATGCGCCGCGGCGTCATCTGGGTCAAGCCGGAACTCGTGTGCGAAGTGGCGTTTCTCTCCTGGACGCGCGACAACGTGCTGCGGCATCCCTCGTTTCAGGGGCCGCGCGAGGACAAGGACCCCAAGGACGTGGTGCGCGAGCGAACTGGAGCAGCCCCGGAGACGAAGGACCCCGTGCGCAAAGGCAGCGATCGCAAGACCACGCCTTCGGCGGGGCGCGACAACATCGTCGCCGGCATCACCATCACCCACGCGAGCCGTGTGATCTTCCCGGACATCGGCGCCACCAAGCTCGATCTCGCCCGCTATTACGAGGCGGTCGCCGATGTCATGGTGCCGCATGTGCGCGATCGTCCGCTCAGCCTGCTGCGCTGCCCCGAAGGCGTCGGCGCTACCTGCTTCTTCCAGAAGCATTTCGGCAAGACCGAGCTGCAATCGCTCTCCCGAGTGAAGGTCCAGGAGCGCAAGGGCAAGATGGAGTATCTGGTGCCGCATAGCACCAGCGACCTCGTCGAGCTCGCGCAGCACGGGATCGTCGAGCTGCATCCCTGGGGCTGTCGCGCCGACGATCTCGAGCGGCCGGACCAGCTGATCTTCGATCTCGATCCCGACCCCAGCGTCGACTGGGCCACGGTGGTCGACACCGCGCATGCGCTCAAGCAGCACCTGGAAGAATTGGGCCTGACCTCTTTCGGGAAGACCACGGGCGGCAAGGGGCTTCACCTCGTGCTGCCGCTGCAGTGCAAGGCGACTTGGGGCGAGGTCAAGGAATTCGCGCGAGCCTTCGCGGACAGCGTGGTGGAAGCGGCGCCGTCGATGTTCACGGCGAACCCGCTCAAGCGGCTGCGCAAGGGAAAGATCTTCGTCGACTACCTCCGCAACGACAAGGGCTCGACCGCGGTCGCCCCCTACTCCGTCCGCGCGCGAGAAGGGGCGCCGGTGGCGATGCCGATGCCGTGGAGCGAGATCACCAAGAAGCTGGATCCCCGGCGCTTCACTTTGCGCACCGTGCCGG
This sequence comes from Allostellaceae bacterium, assembly GCA_035569735.1. Classification (GTDB taxonomy): domain Bacteria; phylum Pseudomonadota; class Alphaproteobacteria; order ATCC43930; family CGMCC-115725; genus DASZHJ01. Next base: position 7,649 of record DATMMM010000327.1, read on the forward strand.
CGCTGGCCGCCAAGCGGCCGGATCCCTGGCGCGACATGCCGAAGGTCCGGCAGCAGATCACCGAGCGCGCGCGCCGCGCCGTTGGGCTCAAGGACTGACCGCCGCCGCGAAATCGACGATCTCGACCCAGTTCGGGTTCTGCCCCATCGGGTATCGCGCGCGCTCGTCGAGCCGTCCGGTCTCGCGGTCGATCGCGTAGACCGTGAGATGATGCGATTGCTGCCCCACGGCCAGCAGGAACGCGCCTCGGGGATCGATCGCGAAGCCGCGCGGCTGGGTCTCGGTCGGGGTGTTGCCGAGCGGCGAGAGACGCCCGGTCTGCGCGTCGATCCGGAATGCCGCGAGCGTGCTCGTGGTCCGCTCGCTGGCATAGAGGAATTTTCCGTCGGGCGTGACGTGGATGTCGGCGGCTGAGGGCTTCGCCTGGGAGCCCGGCGGCATGGCGCTCACGGTCTGAAGCGGACTCAACAGGCCCGACGCACTGTCGAACGCATAGGCGTTGACGGTCGCGTCGAGCTCGTTGAGCAGATAGAGCCAGCGGCGATTGGGGTGGAACACGAAATGCCGCGGCCCCGCGCCCGGCGCCGTGCCGATCTCCGGCGGAGAATTCGGCGCGATCTTCCCGGTCGCGGCGTCGAACCTCTGTTGCATGACGATGTCCCCTCCGAGGCTGCTTGCGAAGAGGAAGCGGTTGGAGGGATCGGTCATGATGGCGTGGGCGTTGGGACGCGTCGCGAGCGTCTGGAGCGGCTCGGGCTGGACCCGACCCTCCGCGCCGATGGCGTGGATGGCAATGAGCGATCCCTGATAGGACGCACCCAGCAGAAACCGGCCGGTTTTGTCGGTCGCGATGTAGCACATCTGATCGGGCAGCTTGGCCGACGAGAGATAACTGAGCCTGCCGCTTGCGCGGTCGATGGCGAAGCAGGCTACGCAGAACGGCTCGGAGCGCAGCGAGGCATAAAGGAAGCGGCGGCTCGGCGCGACGGCGAGCGGCATCACGGTCCCCGCGACGCGCACGCGCTCCACCGGGGCGAGCGCACCATCCGCGCGCATGCTCAGGACGATGATCTCGCGGCTATCGGCATTGGCGACATAAACGATGGTCGGCGGCGACCCCTGCGGCATTTCGAACTCCTCAGCGCGGCTGCGGACGGCATGATAGCACAGGAACCGGCCAGCGAGCGCGGACCAAGCCAAGTATGGAACCGGCAGTAGACACCCGCCGCGCCTTACTTCGCATCACCGCGATCCGGCCTAGCCATCGCGGGCCATCGGGCTTCCGACCCGCCGGGCAATTCTGCCGCAAGACGAACTGAAGGACGGATTCGCGCGCTGCAGGGGATCGTTGCTTGAATTTAATGTGGGAAGTTGAAACGACGGGGTGCGTCATCCGGTTTGAGCATGGGGTTCCAATCCAACAAGTGAGAGGACGCGATTGCCATGAACCGATCCATCGCTCTTATTTTTTCCGCGGCGCTTCTGCTCGGGGCAGCTCCCGTGGCGGCGCTGGCGCAAAGCAACACGCAGCAGCAGCCTCCGGCCGGAACATACAACTCGCAGCAGCGGCCTTCGACCGGCACATACCAGGCGCCGGGCGCGTCGGGCACGCAGCGTCAAATGCCGACCCAGAGCCAGAATTTGAACGGCTCGGCGTCGGGCACCAACCCCCATGCCTCGATGCCGGGAATGTCCGGCGAGAACGCTGCCGCCAAATCCCCTGAGGAAGTGCAGAGAGTCCAGGCTGCGCTCAACCAGAAGGGTGAGCGGGTCAAGGTCGACGGCGTCTGGGGTCCGCAAACCGCTGAGGCCGTGCGCGATTTCCAGAAAAAGAACGGGTTGCAGCCATCCGGCCAGCTTGACGACCAGACTCTGCAGAAGCTCAACGTAGCCAGCGGCGAGTAATTCGCTGGACGCGAGGCGGACCACGCTGGTCCGCCTCGCCTCTTATCTGCGATCCAGGCGCATCACCGCCGCCGCGGCCGACTCCGTCCGGCGCGCGCGGTCCAGCAGTTCCTGGCAGCACGCCATCAGCGCGTCGTGGATAGCGGCATCGAAAGTCGCCACCGCCAGCCGGAAATTCCGCTCGGCCTCCTCGCGCAGAAGCTGCGGCGTGAAATCGATCCGGTCCACCATGGGGAGAAAAGCTAGGCCGGCAGGCGCGCCCTGCGGCGGTGATTTCGTGTGACTTTGTGCGGTATCGGCCCCGTGCGGGTGGCCGACCACCTACGCTCTCATGCCGATCCCGTGCTAGATACCCGTATGCGTTTCCCGCAGGCGGTCGCGACAGCGATATCGATCGGACTTGTGGCACTCGGCTTCGGCGCACCCGATGCCGGCGCGGCAGAACCGCTGTCGCTGGAGGCAAAAATTCCATTGGGTGAGGTCTCCGGGCGGATCGATCACCTCGCCTACGATGCCAAGCGCGGGCGCCTCATCGTTGCGGAACTCGGCAACAACAGCGTCTCGGTTCTCGACCTCGATCGACGCGCGCTCGTGCATCGGATCGGCGGCCTCCATACGCCGCAGGGTGTCGGTTACCTGGCGGCCACCGACACCATCTATGTCGCGAGCGCGGGCGACGGGCTGGTGCGACGCTTCAAGGCGGATGACTTCGCCGAGACGGCCCCGATCGATCTCGGCGACGATGCCGACAACATCCGGATCGACGGCGCGACGAACGAGGTCGTCGTGGGCTATGGAGCCGGCGGGCTGGCGGTGCTCGAGAGCGCAAGCGGGCAGAAGGGCGCCGCCCTGAGCGCCCCGAGCGCAGGCAAGACCAGGTCGCAGAGCGGCGGGATAGGCAGTGCTCTCCGCGGCCGCCAAGCCAAGGGTACCAGCGCTGAGTTCCAGTTGCCGGCCCATCCCGAAGGCTTCCAACTCGCTCCCGGAGGCCGCCGGATTTTCGTCAACCTTGCCGAGCTGGGCCAAGTCGGCGTGGTCGACCGCGCGAGCGGGAAGCTCGTCGCTGCGTGGCGCGCGCCTGGGCTCGCGGCCAACTTCCCGATGGCGCTCGACGGGTCGAGCGAGCGCGTCCTGGTGGCATTCCGCAGGCCTCCCCGGTTGGCGGCTTTCGACGCCAATACCGGCAGGGTCGCCGCGACAATCGATGTGTGCGGCGATCCCGACGATCTCTTCACCGACGCCCCACGCCGGCGTGTCTACCTGACCTGCGGCGCGGGCGCGGGCGCGGTCGATGTGCTCGAACAAGATAGCGCAGGCTACCGTCGGGTCGGCCGGATCGCGAGCGGACGCGGCGCCAGGACCGGCCTCTATGTTCCCGAGCGCGATCGGCTCTACGTGGCCGTGCCCGCGGACAACTGGCAACCCGCCGCCATATGGGTCTTTCGCCCTACGCCTTGAGCCGGCGAACCCAATTGCCAGGGCCCGACTTGTCGCGATAGTGTCATATATCGGCGGAAACAACGCCGAATGGGCAGATCTCGCGAAGCTTTCCACGCTAGCCGATCGGCTCGGACTTGCCCCAAGGGCGAGTCTCAAAACTACGATCTAGGGGGGAAAGATGTCGGTTTTTTCCTTTTTGAATAAGAAGCACAGTATCGCTCCCGCGGGGTACAGCCGGTGGCTCATCCCGCCCGCGGCACTTTGCGTGCATCTCTGTATCGGCCAGGCTTACGCCTTCAGCGTGTTCAACCTGCCGATGACCAAGCTCCTCGGCATCACGCAGTCGGCACCCGATGACTGGAAGCTGACCGATCTCGGATGGATCTTCAGTCTGGCGATCTTTTTTCTGGGTGCGTCGGCCGCCCTGCTGGGACGCTGGGTGGAGGAAGGCGGACCGCGCCGCGCGATGTTCACGGCGGCGCTCTGCTGGGCCGGCGGCTTCGTGATCTCCGCGGTCGGCGTTTACCTGCACAACCTCTGGGTCATCTACTTCG
>DATMMM010000328.1:0-18031 GCA_035569735.1 Allostellaceae bacterium
GCCTCGGCCAACGCGCGCGCGGCTTGGGGTGGGCGCGCTGCTGGGTCTAGCGGCAACCGCGACCCTCGCCTTCGCGGGCCACGCGGCGGCGGGGGACTCGCTGCGACGAACCGCGGACATGCTGCACCTCACCTTGGCGGCGCTCTGGCTCGGCGGCCTGTTGCCGCTCGCGGCTCTCCTGCGCGCCGCGAGCCGCAATGCCTCCGCTCGAGCGCTGCCCGATGCCCGGGTCGTGACGGAACGCTTCTCGAACCTGGGTGTCGCGAGTGTCGGGTGGCTGCTCGCCACCGGTCTCGTCAACGCCTGGGCGCTGGTCGGCTCGATCCCCGGCCTGGTCGGCACGGGTTATGGCCGGCTGCTTTGCCTGAAGCTGTTCCTGTTTCTCTGCATGGTGGGGATCGCGGCGGTGAACCGCCAGGTCCTGACGCCCGCACTCGACAGGCCGGAACCGCGCTCGCGCATCGCCGCCCGCCGACTCGCGCGCAATGCGGCCATCGAGGCCGCGCTCGGCCTGCTGATCCTGCTCGATGTCGGCGCGCTCGGCGTCTCGGTCCCGGCGACGCACGATCAGATAAGCTGGCCGCTTCCGGTCACCTGGAGCCTCGCGGCCGCTGCCGGCCAGCCTACCTGGCAGCTGGCGGCCGTGGCGGCGGCCTTCCTGGTGGTCCTTGGTCTGACGCTCGCGGGCTTCGCGGCGCTTGGGCACCGGCACCGTGGCGTTGGAATCTCCGGCGGTGCCGGGATTGCGTTCATGGGTGTCGTGCTCGGCGGCGTGGCACTCTCGGAACCCGCGGTGCCCACGGTCTATCTGAATTCTCCCTTGCCCTATTCCGTCGCGACCGTGGCGGCGGGCGCGCATAGCTTCGCCGAGCAGTGCGTCGGCTGCCACGGGCACTACGGATATGGCGACGGGCCCGCCGCCGCGGGCCTTCCCGTGAAACCCGCCGACCTCGCGCGCCAGCACGTCGGCTTTCACACCGACGGCACCTTCTTCTGGTGGATCAGCCACGGCAAAGGCGAGAACGCGATGCCGGCTTTCGCCGACGTGCTCGGCGAGCAACAGCGCTGGGAGGTGATCGGCTTTCTCCACGCGCTCTACGATGCCGAGACCGCCCAGGGCCTGGGACCGCGCCTCGATCCCATGCTCCGTCTCCCGGCACCGGATTTCGCCTATGAGCGCGGCGGCGGCGGCCAGCAGACCCTCGGCATGCTCCGAGAGGCATGGTCGGTGCTGCTGGTGCTCTACTCGCTGCCGGCATCCGAGCAGCGCCTCAAGAGCCTTGCCGCCGCTGCAAAGCAGCTCGACCTCCGCGGACTCCGGATCATCGCGCTGCCGGTCGGCGAGGTCGCCGAGAAAGGGCTCATCTTCACGCCCGGCGATCCCGATCTCGTCGCGACCTATGAGCTGTTCCGCAAGCGAACCGGCGAGGAAGCGGCGCCCCCCGATCATCTCGAATATTACATCGACGCCTGGGGATACCTGCGCGCGCGCTTCGGCCTTGCCGATGCTCCGACACCGGAGCAGCTGGTCGCGATGATGGCGGCGGTCGATCGCGAGCCCCCACCGCCGCCCGTGGGCCAAGCCGCGCACACGCACAGCCACTAGAGTCTTTGATTTAGTCGCATTTTCTGCGCCGAACCGGTGTCCACTTCGGCGGAAAATGCTCTGGGGCCCGCGTCTCCCGCGGGGCGGGCGATCCGTGCTAGTTTCCCGCGCCCATGAACGATCTCCCCGAAGCCACCGATGCCGCGCGTGCGCTCGCAGCGGGCGATGCGACGCCGGTGATCGCGCAGTACCTGGAGATCAAGCGGCAGCATCCGGATTGCCTGCTGTTCTACCGGATGGGCGATTTCTACGAGATGTTCTTCGAGGACGCGCAGCGCGCCGCGGCGGCGCTCGACATCGCGCTCACCAAGCGCGGCCGGCACGAGGGCGAGGAGATCCCGATGTGCGGCGTCCCCGTGCACGCCGCCGAGGCCTATCTCTCCCGCCTCATCCGCAAAGGCTTCCGCGTCGCGGTCTGCGAGCAGATGGAGGAGCCGAGCCAGAGGAAGAGCGGCAAGGCGCCCTTGAGGCGCGCGGTGGTGCGCGTGGTGACCCCTGGCACGCTCACCGAGGACACGCTCCTCGACGCCCGCCGGCACAATTACCTGGCGGCGCTCGCGGAGGCCGCGGGCCAGCTCGGCCTCGCCTGGCTCGATCTCTCCACCGGCGACTTCGCGGTGCAGCCGGTGCTGCCCGGCGCGCTCGACGCGGCGCTCGCGCGATTGGCGCCGGGGGAGCTGCTGGTCGCCGACCGCCTGCTGCAGAAGCCCGAGCTCTTCGAATTGCTGGGCGCCTGGAAGGAGCGGCTGACGCCGCTCCCCGCGCAGCGGTTCGACAGCGAGAGCGGCCGCAAGCGGCTCGAGGGCACCTTCGGGGTGGCGACGCTCGAGGGCTTCGGCGCCTTCGAGCGGGCGGAGCTCGCGGCGGCAGGCGCGGTGGTGGATTACGCGACGCTGACGCAGCAGGGCAAACTGCCGCGGCTTACACCGCCGCAGCGGATCGCCGCCGGTGCCGCCATGGAGATCGACGCGGCGACCCGGCGCAATCTCGAGCTGACGGAGACGCTCACGGGCGAGCGCCGCGGCAGCCTGCTCGCGATCATCGACCGCACCCTCACCGGCGCGGGCGCGCGGCTCATCGCCGAGTGGCTGGCGGCACCGCTCACCGACCCCGCCGCGATCGCTGCGCGGCACGACGCGCTCGAAGGCATCCTGGCGGACGAGCGGCTGCGCGAGGACTTGCGCGTGGCGCTCAAATCCGTCGCCGACATCGAGCGCGCCATGGCGCGCCTCGCGCTCGGACGCGGCGGGCCGCGCGACCTGGCGGCGCTCAAGGCGACGCTCGCGACCAGCGCCGAGCTGCGCCGGCGCTTGCGAGCTGCGGCGCTGCCGGCTTTGCCCGCGCTCATCGCCGCGGCCGAGCGCGATCTCGGCGAGCACGGCGCGCTGGTGGACCGGCTCGGCCGCGCGCTCGGACCCGACCTGCCGCTGCTGGCGCGGGACGGCGGCTTCATCGGGGCCGGCTACTCGGTGGAGCTCGACGAGCTCAAGGCGCTCCGCGACGAGAGCCGGCGGCTCATCGCCTCGCTGCAGAGCCGCTATGCCGGCGAGACCGGCGTCTCGAACCTGAAGATCCGGCACAACAACGTGCTCGGCTACTACATCGAGGTGACCGCGGTGCAGGCGCCGAAGCTCAGCGCTGGCTTCATCCATCGCCAGACCATGGCGAACGCCATGCGCTTCACCACCACGGAGCTGAGCGAGCTCGAGAGCAAGATCCTGAACGCCGCCGACAAGGCGCTGGCGCTGGAGCTCAAGCTCTTCGAGGACCTCGTGGGCGAGGCGTTGGCGCGCGGCGACGAGATCGCGCGCGCAGCAGGGGCGCTGGCGCTCCTCGACGGCACAGCGGCCTTGGCGGAGCTCGCGGCAGCCGAGCGCTGGTCCCGGCCCGAGGTCGGCGCCGGAACGGATTTCGCCATCGTTGGCGGCCGACATCCCGTGGTGGAGGCGGCGCTCCGCCAGAGCAGCCAGGCGAGCTTCGTCGGCAACGACTGCGACCTCGGCGAGGGCCAGCGGCTCTGGCTGGTGACCGGACCCAACATGGCCGGCAAGAGCACCTTCCTGCGCCAGAACGCGCTGATCGCGGTCTTGGCGCAGATGGGCTCCTTCGTGCCGGCGGAGCGCGCTGCGCTCGGCGTGGTCGACCGGCTCTTCAGCCGCGTCGGCGCCGCCGACGACCTCGCACGCGGCCGTTCCACCTTCATGGTGGAGATGGTGGAGACCGCCGCGATCCTCAATCAGGCAACGCCGCGCTCGCTGGTGATACTCGACGAGATCGGCCGCGGTACCGCGACCTTCGACGGGCTCTCGATCGCGTGGGCCACGGTCGAGCATCTGCACGACGTCAACCGCTGCCGCGCGCTCTTCGCCACGCACTATCACGAGCTGACGGCACTCGCCTCGCGCCTGCCCGCGCTCTCCTGCCGGACCATGCGGGTCAAGGAATGGCAGGACGAGGTGGTGTTCCTGCACGAGGTCGCGGCCGGTGCCGCCGACCGCTCCTACGGCATCCATGTGGCGAAGCTCGCGGGCTTGCCCGGAGCGGTGCTGCGCCGCGCCGAGGAGGTGCTGGCGCTGCTCGAGAAGAGCGAGCAGTCGGGCGATTTGGCGCGGCTCGCCGACGACCTGCCGCTCTTCAGCGCCGCGCGCCCCAAGGGTGCCACGCCGCCCCGCGAGTCCGCCCTCGAGAAGGCGCTCGCCGAGACCCACCCCGACGTGCTGACGCCCCGCGAGGCGCTGGAGCTGCTCTACAAGCTCAAGGCGATGCTGCCGGAGGAGCGGAAATAGGCTTTAGCGCAGAGGACGCAGAGGTTGCGCGGAGGACGCAGAGGTAGAGGCCGCTCAACGACCACTGCGTCCTCTGCGACCTCCGCGCTAAAGCGTTCGGTCTTGCGAGAGGTGCTACTCGTATTCCCCCTCGATGTCCTTGCCCGTGTAGTCCTTCATCATGGACGTCGCGATCAGCGAGATGACCGCACAGGCCAGGATATATCCCGCGATCGCGTAGCCAGAGCCGAACTGAATAAGTAGCCAGCCCGCGATGATCGGCGCGGGGCCGCCCGCGATGATCGAGGCGAGCTGATAGCCCATCGACGCGCCGCTGTAGCGCAGCCGGCCCGTGAAGGACTCCGCGATTAGCGCGGCCTGCGGCCCGTACATCATGTCGTGCGGCACCAACGAGAGCACGATGGCGATGAAGATCATCGGGAGGGATCCCGCATTCAGCATGGCGAAGTAGATGAAGCCGAACACGCCTACGGTGGCCGCGCCGATCATGTACATCTTTTTGCGCCCGATCAGATCGGAGATGTGGCCCGAGAGCGGGATCGAGACAAACGAGAGACAGGACGCGGCCATAACCGCGTAGAGCAGGAACTCGCGTGCTCGAGAAGCGTCAGGGATCAGTCCTGAGACCTTGAGCGAATTAACGCCGTAGGAGAAGACGAAGGCGGTGAAGATATAGAAGGGCGCCTGCTCGGCGAGCCGCACGAATGCAGAGGTGATGATTTCCCTCCAGTTGCGCTTCATGACCTCGATCATCGGCTGACGTTCGATTTTCTTCTCGGCGACCAGCTTGTTGAAGACCGGCGTCTCCAGGATGCCGAGCCGGATCCATAGGCCGATGCCAACCAAAACGATGCTGAGTGCAAAGGGTATGCGCCAGCCCCAGGTCAGAAACTGATCGCCAGCCGCTTGGCTGAAGACCAGGAAGGCGAGATTGGCGAGAAACAGGCCGCAAGGCACACCGAATTGCGGCCATGATGCGATGAAGCCTCGTGATTTATCGGAGCGCGCCCATTCCATCGAGAGCAACACGGAGCCGCCCCATTCACCGCCGACGCCCACACCTTGGATGAACCGCAGCACCGTCAGGATAATGGCACCCCAGACTCCGATGCTGCTGTAGGTCGGCACGAACGCCACCAGGAAGGTGGCGATGCCCATCAGCATCAAGGTCGCGATCAGCGTCGCTTTGCGGCCGATCCGATCACCATAGTGCCCGAAAATGGCGGCTCCTACAGGTCGAGCAAGGAAGCCCGCTCCATAGATCAAGAAAGAATTCAGAGTCCCAACGAGCGGATCGTCATTCGGGAAAAACAGCTTTGGGAACACCAAGCCGGCGGCCGTGCCATAAAGGAAGAAATCGTACCATTCGATCGCGGTGCCGACGGTGCTCGCGATGACCGCGCGCCTGAGCTGTACGCCGTGCTCGGCGTCCGAAAGCCCGGATCCTGCATTTATGGTGGATACCATTGTCCCCGTCTCCTCCAAGGTTGCGCCTCTGCGGCTCTTGGGCGCGGAAACCCGCGGGTTTCCGCGCTCCGTCTTGCGTCGCGGCACCGTACCGCCCCTCAACCGGCGATCTCAACGACTCCAATAGGATAACCCGCGCGCGCTCATGGTCCAAGCCCGCTGCTTCGTCGAGTCGTCGAAAATGCTAGACTACCGGGCCATGACCGCCACCCTCGCCAAGCCCCTGAAGCAGCGGGAGATCGTCGACCGTCTCGCGGTCTACGAGCGGCTGATGGCGCTCGCCGAGCGGGGCGAGCCCGACCGGAGACGGGTGGTCGAGGTGCTGAAAGACGCGCTGCGGGCGGGCCGCGCGGAGGTGCGCGAGCGCTTCGAGGCAGGCGCCTTGGGCGGCGACACCGTGCGCTCCGTCAGCTTCCTCATGGACCAGTTGATCCGGGCGCTGCACGACTTTGTCACCATCGCGGTCTATCCGCTCGCCAATCCGACCGCGGGCGAGCACATGGGCATGGTGGCCGTGGGCGGCTACGGCCGTGGCGAGCTCGCGCCCTATTCCGATATCGATCTCCTATTCCTGCTGCCCTACAAGTCGACGCCGCACACCGAGCAGGTCGTGGAGTACCTGCTCTATACGCTCTGGGACCTCGGCCTCAAGGTCGGACACGCCACGCGGACGGTCGAGGAGTGCATCCGTCAGGCGCGGGCCGACCAGACCATCCGCACGGCGCTCCTGGAGGCGCGCTACCTCTGGGGCGAGCAGACGCTCTACGCCGAGCTGCGCCAGCGCTTCGAGGCCGACATCATCAAGGGAAAGGCCGCGGAGTTCGTGGAGGCGAAGCTCGCCGAGCGCGACGACCGCCACGCGCGGCTCGGCGACAGCCGCTACCAGGTCGAGCCCAACGTCAAGGAGGGCAAGGGCGGGTTGCGCGACCTGCACACGCTGTTCTGGATCGCGAAATACATCTATCGGATCGAGGACGTCTCGAAGCTGGTCGAGCTCGACGTGCTCTCGCTGGAGGAATCGCAGCGCTTCGCGCGCGCGCAGAATTTCCTCTGGACCGTGCGCTGCCACCTGCATTGGCTCGCGGGCCGCGCCGAGGACCGGCTCACCTTCGATTTCCAGGGCGAGATCGGCCGGCGCATGGGATACACCGACCACGCGGGCACGCGCGGCGTCGAGCGCTTCATGAAGCACTATTTCCTGGTCGCCAAGGACGTCGGCGACTTGACCCGCATCTTCTGTGCCGTGCTCGAGGCCCAGCAGCAGCGCAAGCCCAAGTTCTCGCTGCGGAGCTGGGGTCTATTCAAGAAGCAGGTAGACGGTTTTCCCGTCGAGGGCGATAGGCTCGACGTCGCCTCCGACACTGCCTTCCGCAACGATCCCGTCACGCTGATCCGGCTCTTCCATGTCGCCGACCAGCACGGGCTCGACATCCACCCACATGCGCTTCGGCTCATCACCCAATCGCTGAAGCTGGTCGATGCGAAGCTGCGTGCCAATCCGCGGGCGAACCGGCTCTTCATGGAGATCCTGACTTCGCGCAAGGATCCCGCGACCGCGCTCCGGCGTATGAACGAAGCCGGCGTCTTCGGCCGCTTCGTGCCGGATTTCGGCCGAGTCGTCGCGCAGATGCAGTACGACATGTACCACCACTACACGGTCGACGAGCACACGATCTTCGCGATCGGCATCCTGCACGACATCGAGGCGGGCATGCTCAGGGATGAGCTGCCGCTCGCGACCGCGATCATGCCGACCATCGACTCGCGCCGCGCGCTCTTCTTGGCGGTGCTGCTGCACGACATCGCCAAGGGCCGCGGCGGCGACCACTCGATCCTGGGCGAGGGCGTCGCGCAGAAACTCGGGCCGCGCCTGGGTCTCACCGACGAAGAGACCGAGACGGTGGCGTGGCTGGTGCGCTGGCACCTCCTCATGAGCAACACCGCCTTCAAGCGCGACATCGACGATCCCCAGACCATCCAGGATTTCGCGGCGAAGGTGCAATCGCCCGAGCGGCTGAAGCTGCTCCTGGTGCTGACCGCCGCCGACATCCGCGCGGTCGGGCCCAAGGTCTGGAACGGCTGGAAGGCGAGCCTGCTGCGCGAGGTCTATCACCGCACGGCCAGCGTCATGTCGGGCGGCCTCGGCTCGACGGAGCGCGACCAGCGGATCGCGGCGGCGCAGGCCGCGGTGCGCGCGCTGCTGCCCGATTTCTCCGGCGAGGAGATGGCGGCTTTCGAGGCGAAGGGCTATGCCTCCTACTGGGTGTCCTTCGAGCCGGAGGAGCTCGCCCGCCACGCCCGGCTCATGCGCATGGCCGACGCGCGCGGCCAGCCGCTGACGGTCGAGACCCGGGTCGACCCCAAGGCGTCGGTGACGGAGATCACGGTCTATACCGGCGATCACCCCGGCCTCTTCTCGCAGCTCGCGGGCGCGCTGGCGCTCGCCGGCGCCAACATCGTCGACGCCAAGATCCTCACCATGTCGAACGGCATGGCGCTCGACAGCTTCCTGGTGCAGGACGCCGAGGGCGGCGCCTTCGACCGGCCGGAGAAGCTCGCGAAACTCGCCGTGATCTTCGAGCGCGTGCTGGCGGGCGAGCGCAACCCGCAGATCGAGCTCGCGGCACCCCGGCGCTACGCCGCGAGCACCCGCACCATGCAGGTGCCGCCGCGCGTCCTCATCGACAATGCCGCGAGCGCTACCCACACCGTGCTCGAAGTGAACGGCCGCGACCGACCCGGCATCCTCTTCGAGCTCACGCGCGCGCTCACCCAGCTCAATCTGCAGATCAACTCCGCGAAGATCTCGACCTATGGCGAGAAGGTGGTCGACGTCTTCTACGTCAAGGATTTGTTCGGCCACAAAATCGACCACGAGCAGAGGCTCGCCGACATCCGCACGCGGCTTGCCGAAGTGCTCGCCGAGCCCGCCGCCGCACCCGCCGAGCCGCCGGTGCGCCCGAGGCGCGCGGGCGAGGTGGCGGCGGAGTAGCCCACGACCGCTCGTTCGCTACGCTCGCTTGCTCAGGATAAGGACCGTTTGGAGAGCGCTAGACTAGCTCGATCTGCCTCTTCCTGAGCACGGGCCGATAGGCCCGCGTCGAAGGACGCACGAGCAATCGCTCGCTACTCTCTCAGATCCTCGAAGAATTCCTTCACGCGCGAGAAGAAGCCTTCGGCTTCGGGGCTGGTGGCGCGCTTGCCGTCGCCGGCCTCGGCGAATTCGCGCAGCAGCTCCTGCTGGCGCTTCGTGAGGTTGACCGGGGTCTCGACGGTGGCCTCGATGTACATGTCGCCCCGCGAGGGCGAGCGCAGCACGCTCATGCCCTTGCCCTTGATGCGGAACTGCCGGCCGGTCTGGGTGCCCGCGGGGATCGTGAGCTTGGCGCGGGTGCCGTCGATCGCGGGCACCTCGATGGTGCCGCCGAGCGCCGCGGTCGCCATCTCGATCGGCACGCGGCATTGAATATTGGCGCCGTCGCGCTGGAAAAACCGGTGCGGCCTCACCGAGAGGAAGATGTAGAGATCGCCCGAGGCGCCGCCGCGCACGCCCGCTTCCCCCTCGCCCGAGAGGCGGATGCGGTTGCCGTCCTCGACGCCCGCGGGGATCGAGACCGCGAGGGTCTTTTCGCGGCGCACCCGGCCCTGTCCGCTGCAGACCCGGCAGGGATTCTCGATCACCCGGCCGCCGCCGTGGCAGCTGGGGCAGGTGCGCTCGATGGTGAAGAAGCCTTGTTGCGCGCGTACCCGGCCGTGGCCGTGACAGGTGGGACAGCTGACCGGCTTCGATCCGGCCTCGGCGCCGGTGCCGGTGCAGGATTCGCAGGCGATCAGCGTCGGCACGCGCACGCTTGCCTGCTTGCCCTTGAAGGCCTCCTCGAGCGTGATCTCCATGTTGTAGCGGAGGTCGTTGCCGCGCGTGGCGCTCTGCTGGCCGCGGCGCCCGCCCATGAAGTCGCCGAACATCTCGTCGAAGATATCGGCGAATCCCGAGGCAAAGCCGAAGTCGCCGGGGCCCGCGCCGCGGCCGTTCTCGAAGGCGGCGTGCCCGAAGCGGTCATAGGCCGCGCGCTTCTGATCGTCCTTCAGGACGTCATAGGCCTCGTTGATGTCCTTGAATTTCTGCTCCGCCGCCTTGTCCCCGGGGTTGCGGTCGGGATGCCATTGCATGGCGAGCTTGCGGTAGGCCCGCTTCAGATCCTCGGCGCCGGCGCCCTTGGAGACACCCAGCAGCTCGTAGAAATCCTGCTTAGCCATCGACTGCGATCCCCGACCTCGCGATCCCCGTTCCCGCGATCATGGGGCCGCCCCGGCGCGGCATTCCGTGTCCGGGGCGGCTCCCGCTCTCGTTGCGCAAGGCCTTAGGCCTGGCCGCGCTTCTTCTCGTCGACCTCTTCGAAATCGGCATCGACCACCTTGTCGTCCCCGGCGGGCTTGCCTTGGCCCTGTTGCGGGCCAGCCTCGGGTCCGGCACCCGGTTGCTGCGGACCCGCACCCTCGGTCTTGTACAGGGCCTCGCCGATGCGTTGCGCCGCCTGGAGCAAGGCCTGGGTCTTGGCCTTGATGGCGGCCAGATCCTCGCCGGAGCTCACGGTCTTGAGCTCGGCAACCGCCGCCTCGACGGCCTGGCGCTCGGCCGCCGGCACCTTCTCGCCGCCGTCCTTGAGCGCCTTCTCGGCCATGTGGATCGCGGACTCCGCGTGGTTCTTGGCGTCGATTAGCTCGCGGCGCTTCTTGTCCTCCTCGGCATGCACCTCGGCGTCCTTCACCATCTTCTCGATGTCGGCCTGCGAGAGGCCGCCCGAGGCCTGGACGCGGATCTGCTTCTCCTGGCCGGTCGCCTTGTCCTTGGCAGAGACGCTGACGATGCCGTTGGCGTCGATGTCGAAGGTGACCTCGACCTGCGGCACGCCGCGCGGCGCCGGCGGAATGCCGATCAGGTCGAACTGGCCCAGCAGCTTGTTGTCGGACGCCATCTCGCGCTCGCCTTGGAAGACGCGGATGGTGACCGCGGTCTGGTTGTCCTCGGCCGTGGAGAACACGTTGCTCTTCTTGGTGGGGATCGTTGTGTTGCGATCGATGAGCCGGGTGAACACGCCACCCAGCGTCTCGATGCCGAGCGAGAGCGGCGTCACGTCGAGCAGCAGCACGTCCTTGACTTCGCCCTTGAGCACGCCCGCCTGGATCGCGGCGCCGACCGCCACGACCTCGTCGGGGTTGACGCTGCGGTTCGGCTCCTTGCCGAAGAACTGCTTCACCGCCTCGATCACCTTGGGCATGCGCGTCATGCCGCCGACCAGGATCACCTCCTGAATCTCGGAGGCCTTCAGGCCCGCGTCCTTGAGCGCGTTCTTGCAGGGCTCGATCGTCCTCTGGATGAGGTCGTCCACCAGCGCCTCGAGCTTAGCGCGCGTCAGCTTGATGTTGAGATGCTTGGGCCCGGTCTGGTCCGCGGTGATGAAGGGCAGGTTCACCTCGGTCTGGGTCGCCGAGGAGAGCTCGATCTTCGCCTTCTCCGCGGCTTCTTTGAGGCGCTGGAGCGCCAGGCGGTCGCTGCGCAGGTCGATGCCCTGCTCTTTCTTGAACTCGTCCGCGAGATAATCGATGATCCGCTTGTCGAAGTCCTCGCCGCCCAGGAAGGTGTCGCCGTTGGTCGCCTTCACCTCGAAGACGCCGTCGCCGATCTCGAGCACGGAAATGTCGAAGGTGCCGCCGCCCAAATCATAGACCGCGATAATGCCGGTGCCCTTCTTCTCGAGCCCATAGGCGAGCGCCGCCGCCGTCGGCTCGTTGATGATGCGGAGCACCTCGAGGCCGGCGATCTTGCCGGCGTCCTTGGTCGCCTGGCGCTGGCTGTCGTTGAAGTAGGCGGGGACGGTGATCACCGCCTCGGTCACGGTCTCGCCGAGGTAAGCCTCGGCGGTCTCCTTCATCTTCTGCAGCACAAAGGCGCTGATCTGGGAGGGCGCGTATTTCTTGCCGCGGCCTTCGACCCAGGCATCGCCGTTGTCGCCCCGGCTGATCTTGAAGGGGACGAGGTCCATCTCCTTCTTGACCATCGGGTCCTCGAACCGGCGGCCGATCAGGCGCTTGACGCCGTAGAAGGTATTCTCGGGATTGGTGATACCCTGGCGCTTGGCCGCCTGGCCCACCAGGCGCTCGCCCGATTCGGTGAACGCCACCATGGAAGGTGTGGTCCGCATGCCCTCGGCATTCTCGATCACCTTGGCGGATTTGCCTTCCATCACGGCGACGCACGAGTTCGTGGTGCCGAGATCGATTCCAATAACTTTAGCCATGGCCACCTCTTGTTGTCGGCAGGCCTCCCGAGCCCGGAGCGGCGCTCGGCAGAACCCCCTTATGAATTCGGTCCGCAGCGGCCGAAAGGCCCTACGAACCCTGCGCATATATATGGATGGGGCATCGCGCCTGCAACCCGGCTGTAATCCATAAAAATGGGAATTCCGAAGGTTTTTCCACCGGATCGGGGCTCCGGAGCCGCTCTCGTGGGGCTAAGATGCGGCGCTCGGCACCCTTGACTTGGCACCCTCTTATGATCGTCTCGGCGAGCTATCGCACGGATATCCCCGCCTTCCATGCCGCCTGGTTCCTAGCCCGGCTCGAGGCGGGTTTTGCCGAGGTCCGCAACCCCTATGGCGGCCCACCCTACCGGGTCTCGCTGCGGCCGCCGGAGGTGGCGGGCTTCGTCTTCTGGACGCGGAACATCAAGCCTCTCATCCCGGATCTGGCCGAGGTCGGGGCGCGCGCGCCCTTCATGGTCCAGTTCACGATCACCGTCTATCCGCGCGCGCTCGAGCCTCATGTGATCGATACCGGGGCGGCGCTCGCCCAGGTGAGGGCGCTCCGAGACAAATGGGGACCGCGCGCCGTGGTCTGGCGCTACGACCCGATCCTGGTCTCCTCGCTGACACCGGTCGAGGCGCACCGCTCGAGCTTCGGCAAGCTCGCGGCCGCCCTTCGCGGCAGCGTCGACGAGGTCGCGGTCTCCTTCGCCGACCTCTATCGCAAGAGCGCGCGCAACCTCGCCCTGGCGGCGCACCGTCACGGCTTCACCTGGCGCGACCCGGATCCCGAGGAGAAACGCGCGCTCATCACGGAACTCGCGGCGATCGCGGCCGAGCATCGCATGCGCCTTACGCTCTGCACCGAGCCCGAGCTCGCCGGCGCCGGCGCCGAGCCCGCGCGCTGCATCGATGCCGAGCGCCTCTCGGAGATCGCGGGCCGGCCGCTCCGCGAGAGAGAGAAAGGCAATCGCCCCGGCTGCCTCTGCACCGAGAGCCGCGATATCGGCGCCTACGACACCTGCGCCCAAGGCTGCGCCTACTGCTACGCGGTGCAGAGCCACGAGCGCGCCGCGAGGCGGATCAAGGCGCTCGATCCGGGTGTACCGAGCTTGGGCTGAGGAGGGTTCGTCGGTCGTTGCGTCCCCTCATCCCGAGCGACGTCGAGGGACGAGGGGACGCAACGACGGTGATGCAAGCAGAACTCGCCCGCCGTCCGCGGCTCACACCACCGTATCGATGCGCAGCGGCGGCGGATCGCGGCGGTCGCCGTCGTCGGGGCTGTCGCTCGGGCCGCCGTCGCCGCGGTCGGATTTTGGCTCGCCCTTGGCGACGCCCACCATGGCTGGGCGGAGCAGGCGGTCGTGCAGGAGATATCCCGGCTGCAGAACCTCGACCACGGTGCCAGGGGGCTTGCCGGTGTTCTCCGCCTCGAAGATCGCCTGATGGAAATTGTGGTCGAACCGCTCACCCTTGGGATCCATGCGCTTGATGCCGTGGCGCTCGAAGGCGGCGAGGAGCGCGCGCTCGGTGGCGGCGACGCCCGCGAGCAAGTTGCGGGTGACGTCGTCGCGTGCCTGGCTCTCCGGCATGCTCTCGAGGGCGCGGCGGAGATTGTCGGCGACGTCGAGCAGGTCGCGGGCGAATTGGGTGACGCCGTATTTCGTGGCGTCGCTCCGCTCCCGCTCGGCGCGCCGGCGTACGTTCTCGGTTTCCGCGAGCGCCCGCAGCAGCCGGTCTTTGAGCTCGGCCGCCTCGGCGCGCGCTTGCGCCAGCTGCTCCTCCAGCGAGGCGGAGGCAGTCTGCGCTTCCGAGCCTTCATCGGGCGGCAGGTCGCCAGCCCCATTGCTTCTATCGTCGCTCGTCACGGTGTCTGATCTTCCGAAATGCCGTGTTCAACCGAGGAGCCGACCCACCACTTTGGCAGTGTAGTCGACCAGGGGAATGATGCGGGCATAGTTGATGCGGGTCGGGCCGATGACGCCGATGGCGCCCACCACCTGCTCGCGGCTGTTGGCGTACGGCGCCACGATCACCGAGCAGCCGGCGACGCCGAAGAGCGCGTTGTCGGCGCCGATGAAGATCTGCACACCCTGCCCGTCGCGGGTCGATTCCAGGAGCTTGAGCAGCGTCTCCTTGGTCTCCAGCATGTCGAAGAGCACGCGCAGCCGCTCGAGATCGGCGAGCGCGGTCACGTCGTCGAGCAGCTTCGCCTGGCCGCGCACGATGAGGGCCGAGCCCTCGGCGCCGCCGGCCCAGGAGGCGAGCCCCGCCTCCACCACCTTGCGCGTGAGCTCGTCGAGCTGCGCCCGCTGGGATTCGATGTCGAGCGCGAGCTGCGCTTTCGCGTCCTCGAGGCTGCGGCCGACGAGCCGCGCATTGAGGTAATTGCTCGCCTGCACCAGCGTCGAAGGCGGCACGCCCATGGGCACCTCGACGATCCGGTTCTCGACGAGGCCATCCTCCGTCACCAGCACCACGAGCGCGCGTCCCGGCGACAGTGGCACGAATTCCAGATGGCGAAGCGGCCGCTCGGTCTTGGGCGCCACCACCAGGCCCGCACAGCGCGAGAGGCCCGCCAGTGCGGCGGTCGCCTCCTCGAGCGCCTGGCCCAGGCTCTTGCCGGCGGCGGCGCAGCGCGATTCGATCGCTTCGCGCTCGTCCTCGGTGACGCCGCCGATCTCCAGGAGCCCGTTCACGAAGAGCCGCAAGCCCGCCTCGGTCGGCAGCCGGCCCGCCGAAGTGTGCGGGGCATAGAGCAGACCCGCCTCCTCCAGATCCGCCATGACGTTGCGGATGGTCGCGGGCGATAGGTCGAGGCTTGAGCGCCGCGAGAGCGTGCGGGAGCCCACGGGCTCGCCGGTCTCCACATAGGCGTCGACGATCTGCCGAAAGATCTCCCGGCTGCGCTCGTTGAGCTCGCTGATCAAGGGCTTGGGCACCGGCAGTGTCATGCCGCTGAGACTCCCGCCAAGCCCGCACGATACCGTGTCATTGCGCCGGGAATGTAGGGAGGGGTGTTCGGAGCGTCAACCGGAGGTCCCGATCGGCGACCCCTCGCCTCTTTACGGCGTGGTCCGGGCGAACTAGGGTCCTCGCGCCCATACCCTAAGAGAAAGCCCCGCCCATGCCGCGTCCCTCCGGTCGCGCTCCCGACGAGATGCGCCCCATCGTGCTGGAGCCGGGTGTCGCCAAATACGCCGAGGGCTCCTGCCTCGCGCGTTTCGGCGACACCCACGTGCTCTGCACCGCGACGGTGGAGGAGAAAGTGCCGCCGTTCCTGCGTAATACCGGCGGCGGCTGGATCACCGCGGAATACGGCATGCTGCCGCGCTCCACCCACACGCGCACCGATCGAGAGGCGAGCCGCGGCCGGCAGACCGGCCGCACCCAGGAGATCCAGCGCCTGATCGGCCGCTCGCTCCGCGCGGTGACCAACTTGAAGGCGCTCGGCGAGCGGCAGATCCGTATCGACTGCGACGTGCTTCAGGCCGACGGCGGCACGCGCACGGCTGCGATCACCGGCAGCTATGTCGCCCTGAGCCTGGCGCTCCGGGGCCTGATCGCCAAGGAGACGCTCGCGACCTCGCCGCTCGCCGACGCCGTCGCGGCGGTCTCCTGCGGCATTGCCCAAGGCGTGCCGGTGCTCGACCTCGACTACGCCGAGGACTCCGCGGCCGATGCCGACGCCAACTTCGTGCTCACGGGCGCGGGCGGCATCGTCGAGGTGCAGGCAACCGCGGAAAAGACCGTTTTCGCGGAGCCCGAGTTCATGCAGCTGCTCAGGCTTGCGCGCAAGGGCATCGGCGAGCTCTTGATCCTGCAGCGGAAGGCGCTTGGCCTTGGCTGAGGCCCGCCGCTTTCGCGAGCCTCGCCTGGTGATCGCCACCCACAACAAAGGCAAGCTCGCCGAGATCGACGAGCTGCTCCGGCCGTTTCATATCGACGTCGTGGGCGCGGGCACGCTCGGATTGCCGGAGCCCGAGGAGACCGGCGCCAGTTTCGAGGCGAATGCGAGCCTCAAGGCGCATGCCGCGGCCGATGCCAGCGGACTTCCCGCGCTCGCCGATGATTCGGGCCTCGTGGTCCCGGCGCTCCGCGGCGAGCCCGGCATCTACTCCGCGCGCTGGGCGGGGCCACAGCGCGATTTCGCGCTGGCCATGCGTACCGTGGAGGATCGGCTGCAGGGCAAGAGCGACCGGCGCGCCCATTTCGTGGCCGCGCTGGCGCTCGCCTGGCCCGACGGTCATGCCCAGGTGTTCCGCGGCGAGGCCCACGGCGTGCTGATCTGGCCGCCACGCGGCACCAAGGGATTCGGCTACGATCCGATGTTTCTGCCCGATGGATACGAGCACACCTTCGGCGAGCTCGACCCCGCGGAGAAGCACCGCATCAGCCACCGCGCGGACGCCTTCCGCAAGCTGGTGGCGGCGTGCTTCGCGTCCCAAGAGAGTTGATTTGAACCGCCAAGACGCCAAGTACGCCAAGAAGCCCTCTATACCTTGGCGCTCTGGCGCCTTGGCGGTGAGCTAACCTTTCCATCCATGACCGAACTCGCCCTCTACATCCATTGGCCGTTCTGCAAGTCGAAGTG
This sequence comes from Allostellaceae bacterium, assembly GCA_035569735.1. Taxonomy (GTDB): domain Bacteria; phylum Pseudomonadota; class Alphaproteobacteria; order ATCC43930; family CGMCC-115725; genus DASZHJ01. The sequence goes on from DATMMM010000328.1 coordinate 16,756, forward strand.
TCCCTACTGCGACTTCAACAGCCATGTGCGCGCGAGCATCGACGAGGCGCGCTGGCGGGCGGCGCTGCTCAAAGACCTCGAGCATTATGCGGGGCTGACCCGGGGGCGCGGGATCGCCTCGATCTTCTTCGGCGGTGGCACGCCGTCGCTCATGGCAGCGGAGACAGTGGCGACGGTGCTCGAGCGCGCGGCGGCGCTCTGGCCGCTGGAACCCGACGTTGAGATCACGCTGGAGGGTAATCCGACCTCGGTCGAGGCCGCGCGCTTTCGCGAATTCCGCTCGGCAGGCGTCAACCGCGTCTCGCTCGGCGTGCAGGCGCTCGAGGACGGCGCGCTCAAATTCCTGGGCCGTGGCCACGACGTCAGAGAGGCGCTGGCAGCGCTTGACGTGGCGCGGCAAACCTTTGGGCGCTTCTCCTTCGATCTGATCTATGCGCGGCCGGGCCAGACCGTAGCCTCTTGGGAGCCGGAGCTCGACCGTGCGATCGCGCTCGCGGGCGAGCATCTCTCGGTCTATCAGCTCACCATTGAAGCCAGTACCGCCTTCGCGCCGGCGCATGCGCGCGGCGATTTCGTGCTGCCCGACGAGGAGACCCAGGCAGCGCTCTACGAGACCACCGTGGCGCGGCTCGAGGCGGCGGGCCTCCCCGCCTATGAGATCTCGAACCACGCGCGGCCCGGCGCGGAGTGCCGGCACAACCTCGTCTATTGGCGCTATGGCGACTACGTGGGCGTGGGCCCGGGTGCCCATGGCCGGCTCACGCTCGATGGAGCGAGAGTGGCGACCCGGCAGCACCGCGCGCCCGAGACCTGGCTCGAGGCGGTCGAGCGCCATGGCCACGGCGGCGATGAGCCGGTTTCGCTGACGCTGCGCGAGCAGCGGGACGAGCTCCTCATGATGGGGCTCCGCCTCGCCGACGGCATTTCGCGCGCCCGCTTCCGCGAGCGGCTCGGGCTCGATCTCGAGGCGGCGCTCGATCGCGACCGCATGGCTCCGCTCATCGAGGCGGGATTCCTCGAGCTCGACGACAGCCGTCTCGCCGCCACCGCCTCCGGCCGCCAGCGACTCAATGCGGTGCTCGCGCGCTTGCTTGGCTGAGGATCAGAACCCGGTGAAGCTCTGGGGTTCGGGGCTCACCACGACATTGCCCGTGCGGTGGATCTCGATGACGGCCAGGCCGCGCTCGACGCGGCCGTCGGCACGCAGCCGGAAGATACCGTCGAGCCCCACGAAGCCGTTCGGGTTGGTGAGAGCGTCGGCGGAGAAGTCCGCGCC
>DATMMM010000329.1:0-8050 GCA_035569735.1 Allostellaceae bacterium
GACAAGCCGGTGCTCGGCATTTGCGGCGGGCAACAGCTCCTCAACGTGGCGCTCGGCGGGACCCTGATCCAGCACATCCCCGATGAAGTCCCGGGCGCGCTGGTCCATAAGCAAGCAAACGGCAAGGCGCCCGGCCACCTCGTGCACTTCACCGAGGGCACGCGGTTGCGCGAGATCGCGGGCTGCCCCGAAGCGCCGGTCAACAGCACGCATCATCAGGCCGTGAAGGCGCCGGCACCCGGCCTCCTGGTCGATGCGACGGCACCGGACGGCATCATCGAGGGCATCGAGGACCCCTGCCGCCGGTTCTGCATCGGGGTGCAATGGCATCCCGAATACGCCATCAGCGAGGCCGACCTTCGGCTGTTCGCGGCCTTCATCGAGGCGGCTCGGGCTTGATTTCATGACCGACGCCGACGCGCCCCGGGGCGAGCGGGTCGCCAAGCTGCTGGCGCGCGCGGGGCTCTGCTCCCGGCGCGAGGCCGAGCGCTGGATCGCCGAGGGGCGCGTCAGCCTGGACGGCCGCGTGCTGGACAGCCCCGCCGTCGTCGCGACGGCCGAGAGCGATCTACGCGTCGATGGCAAGCCGATCCCTCAGAAAGAGCCGGCGAGGCTCTGGCGCTATCACAAGCCGGCGGGTCTGGTGACCACGCATCGAGACGAGAAGGGCCGGCCGACCGTGTTCGAGCGCTTGCCGCCGGAGCTGCCGCGCGTCGTCTCGGTCGGACGCCTGGACCTGACCTCCGAAGGGCTGCTGCTCCTCACCAACGACGGCGGCCTCGCGCGGGCGCTGGAACTCCCCTCGCGCGGCTGGACCCGTCGCTATCGCGTGCGCGTGCATGGAGCCGTGGAGGCGCCGCGGCTCAAATCGCTGGAGAAGGGGCTGACGCGCGACGGGATTTCCTATGGGCCGATCCGCGCGGAGCTGGAGCGCGCGCAGGGCAGCAATGCCTGGCTCACCATGGCGCTGCAGGAGGGCAAGAATCGCGAGATCCGCCGGGTGCTCGCGCATCTTGGGCTCGATGTCACGCGCCTCATCCGGATCGCCTACGGGCCGTTCCAGCTTGGTCATCTGCCGCGCGGCAATGTCGAGGAGGTCCCGCGCCGCGTGCTGCGCGAGCAGCTGGGCACCGAGGAGATGCGAGCCCATGCGGATCGTCGGCGGTAAGCATCGCGGCCGGCGCATCGCGGCGCCGCCAGGAGACACCGTGCGCCCGACCTCGGAGCGGGCGCGCGAGGCGCTCTTCAACATTCTCGCGCACGGCCGGTTCGCGACGGCGCCGGTCTTCGAGGATGCGCGCGTGCTCGACGTCTTCGCCGGTACGGGCGCCTTCGGGCTCGAGGCCCTCTCGCGCGGCGCCCGCTTCGCCACCTTCATCGAGAAGGACCGGCAAGCGCGCGAAACGCTCGCCGCCAACATCAAGACGCTCGGCGAGGGGGGCCGCACCCGGCTTCTCGCGGCGGACGCAACGGCGCCGCCGCGCGCCGACGGTCCCTACGATCTCGTCTTCGTCGATCCGCCCTATCGCAGCGCGCTCGCGGCACCCGCGCTGGAGGCACTCTGGCGCACGGGTTGGATGGCCGCGGACGCGCTGATCGTTGTCGAGCTTGCGGCGCGCGGCGGCTTCGAGCCACCCGAGGGATTCACTCCGCTAGAGGAGCGACGCTACGGCGCGGGGCGGCTCGTGTTCCTGCGCCCGGTTGCCAGCGAATAGCGCGCCGGCGCTCAGCGCCGTCCGAACAGCCGCTCGATATCCGCGAGCTTGAGCTCGACGTAGGTCGGGCGCCCGTGGTTGCACTGGCCGCTGTGCGGCGTCGCCTCCATCTGGCGCAGCAGCGCGTTCATCTCGGCGGGCGTGAGGCGGCGCCCCGCGCGCACGCTGCCGTGGCAGGCGAGCGTGCCGCAGAACTCCTCGAGCTTCTCCTTGAGCGAGAAGGTGCCGCCCAGCTCGGCGAGCTCGTCCGCGAGGTCCCGCACCAGGCCTTGGACGTCGATCTCGCCCAGCAGCGCCGGTGCCTCGCGCACCACCACGGCGCCTGCGCCGAACGGCTCCAGGACGAGCCCGAGCTCGGCGAGCTCCGGCGCGCGCGCGACCAGCCGCGCGGCACCGGCTTCCTCGAGCTCCACCACCTCGGGAATGAGCAGGAGCTGGCGCGCGACGCCGGTCGCCGCCATGGCCTCCTTCATGCGCTCATAGACCAGACGCTCGTGCGCGGCGTGCTGATCGACGATGACGATGCCCGTCTCGGTCTGCGCCACGATATACGTCTCATGGACCTGCGCCCGGGCGGCGCCCAAGGGATAGCGTGCGAGGTCCTCCGCGGGCGCGGCGGGATCGGCCGCGCGCGCCTCCGGCCGGTCGAGCTCCGCGGCGACATGGCCGCCGAGCGGCGCCTGAAACTCGGCGGCGGCCTCGGCAAGGCCGCGGGTCATGACGGCCGGCGCCGCGGGGTAGTGCGGGCCGCCATTGCCGGTCCAGCCCGCCGGGCGCAGGGCGGAGAGCGCGGCCTCCGCGACCGTGGTGGCGGCGCGATGTCCCGCGGCGGCGAGCGCGTGCTTCAACGCCCCGACGATCAGGCCGCGCACGAGCCCCGCGTCGCGGAACCGCACCTCGGCCTTCGCGGGATGCACGTTCACGTCCACCTCGCTGCCGGGCAAGTCCAGGAACAACACCACCATGGGATGCCGGTCGCGGGCGAGGAAATCCTGATAGGCGCCGCGCACGGCACCCAGCAGCAGCTTGTCCCTGACGGGGCGTCCGTTGACGAAGAGGTATTGGTCGCGCGCGGTGGCGCGGTTGAGGGTGGGCAAGCCCGCGAGCCCGGTGAGCCGCACGCCTTCCCGCTCGGCCTCGATCGGCAGCGCATTATCGGCGAAGCTGCGCCCCAGAACCGCCGCCAGGCGCTCGCGCCGTGCCGCCCGCGGATCCCGGCCGGCGAGATCGCCGCCGAGCGCGGGCAGGCGCAGGATCTCGCGGCTGTCCTCCGCCGTTGCGGCGAAGGCAATCTCGGGATGCGCCATCGCCAGGCGCTCGACCACATCGATCGCCTGGTCGCGCTCGGCCCGAGCGGTCTTCATGAATTTGAGCCGCGCGGGCGTCGCATAGAAGAGGTCTCGGACCTCGACGCGGGTGCCCTGTGCCTGAGCCGCGGGCCTCGCCTCGCCCTTGGCGCCGGCATCGACCGCGATCGACCACGCCTCGGCGGCGCCACGCTTGCGGCTGGCGATCGCGAGCCGGCTCACCGCGGCGATCGACGGCAACGCCTCGCCGCGAAAGCCGAGCCAGCGGATATCCAGGAGGTCGTCGTCTGGCAGCTTGGAGGTGCAGTGCCGCTCGACGGCGAGAGCGAGCTCGTCGGCGCTCATGCCGTCGCCGTCGTCGCTCACCACGATCAGGCTCTGTCCGCCGTCGTGCAGCGCCACCTCGATCCGGCGGGCGCCGGCGTCGATGGCGTTCTCGACCAGCTCCTTCACGGCCGCCGCCGGCCGTTCCACCACTTCGCCGGCAGCGATGCGGTTGACCAGGACCGGCGGCAGCTGTCGAAGGGTCATGCCGGCGATTGTGCCCCGGCTTTGCTCATTTGGCCAAGATATCGGCGCGCCAGCACCTTGCCCTGCTCCACCGCCGGCTGCCCGAAGGCCGGCACCCCCAAGAGATCCGCGGCGATCAGCGTCTCCAGGATGAAATGCATCAGGAGCGCGCCCAAGCGCTCCTCGTCGAGTCGCTCGAGCCGGATGACCCGAGTCGGCCGGCCCCGCTGCATCAGCGAGTCGGCGGTCGCCTGCTGCTCGGCTTCCATCAGGTCGCCCATGGTGCGGCCGGCGAGATAGGCGACCTCGGGACCGTGGTCGAGGGCGCGGATCGATTCGCGCTCGGCCATGCGCCGGAGCGGATTGTCCTTGGGCTCGGTCACAGCGAGGCAGCGCTCGGCGGCCGGCTTGCGCCCCAGGACGCGGCGGAGCGCCTCCAGCACGATCATGAATTGCATCAGCGGCTCGGCCGTGCCGCCAGACTTGGAAATCACGATTACGCCGGTGCGGGTGAGATCGATGCTCTGGAGCAGCGCCTCGAAACTCGCGGGATCGATGGTCTCCATGAAGTGCAGCGGCACTCCGGGCTCGGGGCCGAAACCGCGGTCGGCGAGCGCATAGAGCGTCTGGCCGCCCAGGCTCGATCGGCCGATGCCGAGCACGACCACGTGCTCGAAGCGCCGGAACTCCCGCGCGAGCGGGGCCAGCGCCATGAGATCGTCTCGCCGAGCGGGAATCGCGAGCAACGGCTCGGTCCCCTTCGCGTGCTGGTCGCGCAGGTGATCGAGCGAGGGGCGTGTGCGCTCCAAAAAGGCACTGAGCTCACCCGCGCCCAATCCCAAGGCACCGATGCATTCCAGGAGACAGCCCGAGATATCTTGGCGATAGAGCATCTCTCAGGAGGCGGCGCGCCAGGAGATCTGTTACTCGCCGTCGGCCGCCATCTCCGTCGCGCCCACCAGGCCCTGCGGCGCCCCGACGATCACGATCCGGAGCCGGTCGGGATCGAGCAGCCGCTTGGCGACCCGTCGAACGTCGTCGATCGTGACGGCAGCAAGCGCCGCGGCGCGGCGCTCGACATAGTCCATGCCGAGCCCCTCGACCTGCAGGCTCACCAACAGCGCCGCCAGCCGAGACGTGGTGTCGAGGCCGAGCGGGAATGACCCGATGAGATAGGTCCTGGCGGCTTCGAGCTCCGCCGGGGTCGGACCGTCGTCGCGGAAGCGCCGCCATTCCGAGCGCAAAATTTCGAGCACATCGCCGACCCGGTCGTTTCGGGTCGCGACGCTCCCATAGAGGATACCCGCGTGCCGCAGTGGGCTGAGGCCCGCGCCGACGCCGTAGGCGAGACCCCGCTTCTCCCGAATCTCGGCGGTGAGGCGCGAGGTAAGTCCGTTTCCGGCCAGGATTTCGTTCATGACCAGGGCGACGTACCAGTCGGGATCGTCGCGCTTGATACCGCGCTCGCCGAACGCGACCACGCTCTGCGGGATCGGCATGTTCACCACCAGCAGCGCGCCCTCGGCGAAGGCCGCGGTATCGGCGACGACCGCCTTCGCCGCCTGGACCGGGAGCGAGCCGAAGGTGCGATCGAGCAGCGCCTGCAGCCGCTCCGGCGTGATGTCGCCGACCACGCCGATGGTGAGTTTGTCGCGAGCGAAGCGCTCGGTGACGAAACGGCGGAGATCCGCCGCGCCCAGCTTCGCAATCGACCGCTGACTCCCCGCGGAACGGCGCCCGTAGGGATGATCGGGAAACGCCGTGTGCCACCAGATCCGATTGGCGATCACCCTCGGCGCCTCGGCGTCCTGCCGCAGCTCCGAGGCGACCTGCGTTTTTACGCGCTCTATGGCGACGGGATCGAAGCGCGGGCTGGTCAGGGCGAGGTGCACAAGATCGAAGGCCGCATCGGCATTGGCCGAGAGCGTGCGCATCGCGCCACCGACCGCGTCGTAAGAGGCCTCGAATTCGAGCCGGATGGAGAGGTCCTCGAGGCGGGTCTTATACGCGTGGCTGTCGAACTCGCCCGCCCCTTCATCGAGCAGGTCCATGACCAGACCGGCCCGGCCCTCCTGCCCCGGCGGGTCGAGGGCGGCGCCGCCGTCGAACGAGAATTGGAGCGCAATCAACGGGAGGCTGTGGTCCTCGATCAGCCACGCCGTGACACCCCCGGCGCTCTTGATATCGACGATCCCGCTCGCGCGCGCGGCACCCGCCGACACCGCCAGGGCAAAGAGCACGGCCAGCGCGCCCCGCAGGATCGAGCGTCTCATGAGCGTTTCTCCGGCAGCAGCACCGCGGTGACGCCCGCATCGTCCTTCAACACCTGGCGCGCGGCGGCCATGATCTCCTCGGGGGTTACGGCGCCGATCCGCTCGGGCCACGCCTCGACGTCCTCGAGGCTGCGTCCGGTGACCAGCGAGGCCCCGATGATGCGCGCCACGCCGGAGAGACTGTCGCGGCTGTAAAGAGCGCTCGCCTGCAGGCGTTTCTTGATGGGATCGACCTCGGCCGCGGTGATGCCTTCGGTCAGCAGCCGCCGGATCTCCGCCATCGTCGCGGCGTCGATGTCGGCCACCGACACGCCATCTTTGGGCTCGGCATAGAGGCTGAAGCTGCCGGCGCCGCGATAAGGCCCATAACCGGCGCCGGCGGAGACCGCGAGCTTCTTCTCGATTACCAGGCTCCGATAGAGCCGGGCGCTCTCGCCGCCGCCGAGGATCTCCGCCAAGACCGTGAGCGCGTCAGCGAGCGTGCCGCCCGCCTGGGTGTAGCCAGGCGCAAGATAGCTCCGGCTCCACTGCGGGCTCGCCACATGCCCGCTCGTCATCTCGAGCCGCGTCGCCGCAACTTTGGCGGGCTCGGCGAGCGCCTCGTGAGCCGGCACGGGACGCGACGGGATCGGCCCGTAATAAGTCTCGGCGAGCGAGCGGACGCGCTCGAGGTCGACATCTCCCACGATCACCAGCACCGCGTTGTTGGGCGCGTACCAGGTGGCGTAGAACCGCCGGGCGTCGTCGGCGCCGAGGCCGCGCATCTCGTTGAGCCACCCGATCGCGGGCAGGCGGTAGTGGCTGTTGAGGAACAGCACGGCGTCGCGCTGCTCGCCCAGCAAGGCTGCGGGCACGTTGTCGACGCGCGTGCGGCGCTCCTCGATGATCACCTCGCGCTCCGGCGTCACCTGGTCCTCGGTGATCAGGAGGTCGTGCATGCGCTCCGCCTCGAGCTTCATCACGAGTTCCAGCCGATCGGCCGCGACGGTCTGAAAGAAAACCGTGTAATCCGGCGACGTCGATGCGTTCTCGCGGCCGCCGTTCTGCGAGACGATGCGCGAGAACTCGCCGGGCGGCGTTTCTTTCGTGCCTCGGAACATCAGGTGCTCGAGGAAATGCGCGATGCCGGACTTGCCGGGCGGATCGTCGTAGGCGCCGACCTTGTACCAGAGCATCTGCGTGACCGCAGGCGCGCGGTGGAACGGCACCACCACGACCCGCAGACCGTTCGCAAGCATGAAGCTGTCGGCGTCGAACTGCTTGGCCGACGCCGGCGCAGCGGAAATCAGAACCAGGCCGATGAGAAGCGAAACCAGCACACGCACGGGCAAAACGCGTACCACTCAGAAAATGTCGAAGATGGACGTGCTCTTCTTTCGCTCGATCGTGGGCGTGGGCTGTTGAGTCGCGGTCTGGGACGTAGCGCCGGACACATCGGGTGCCACTGGCGTGCCGGAGGCCTGCGCCTGCTTGATGCGCTCGGCTTCCTTGTTGGGATCGATTACCTCGTTGCTGTCGGGCGGTCCGGACTTGCGCCAGAACAACAGCTTGTCGACGAAGCTCCGCTGATTCTGCGGGGAGAGCGCCACATCGTCGCGCACGTGCTCCCGGATCCCGGGATCGGCGCTCGGCGCGCCGGCTTTTTGCAGCAGCGCACCCTCGCCGGGACTGCGCTCGGTTGCCGCCGGCGGCAGGCTCGCCTGCTGCTGGCCGACACGGAACACCGCCTCCTTGGCCTTGTCCTGCGCCAGGACTTCTTGGGAGGGCGCCGCTCCCGGCTGCGGTGGGCGCAAGGAGTAGTCGGGCGGGATCGCCAAGGGCGCCCGCGACACCACCGCGAACTCGTCGGGAATTACCTTTTCCATTCCGAGCGCCCGGCGAATATCGGTGCAACCGCCAAGCGTCATGGCCAGACCCACCGCGGCCAATACGGGAAGCGCGATGCCCCTGCTACCCATGCCCCTGCTCGCAATACCCCCCTGGGGCTTTCCCCAGGCACCCTTTAATAGGACTTTTCACGCCGGTTGATCAAGGCATCTAGCAAAAGGAGAACGACGCCCAGGGTAATCGCCGAATCCGCCGCATTGAAGGTCGCGAAGTGCCAATCGCCCCAGTGAAAATCCAGGAAGTCCGTGACCGCGCCCATCCGCAGGCGGTCGATCACATTGCCGATCGCGCCGCCCGCCACCAGACCGATGCCGGCCGCGACCAGCGGGCTCTCGGTGCGCCACAGCCAGACCATCAG
>DATMMM010000330.1:0-2182 GCA_035569735.1 Allostellaceae bacterium
GCATTCGCGCTGCTGATCGGTGCCTTCGTCGCGGCTGCCGGCGGCGCGCTCGGCGGGCAGCATCGGGACGAAGTCTAAGCCGCTCCCGCGAGCCCGCACTCTTTCGTCAAGTTCATTTTCGGAGGCGCTCGGGCCGCCAGGCCCGACGCGCCGATGAGCCGCGCCTCCTATCTGCCACAGGAGGACTCCCAGTCTGACACAATAGAACACCCTGTTTTCTTCCCGAGCAGGGCCGTCCCGCAGGGTTAGTCTTTTGTTTCTAGACTATGTGAGACCCTCGGGAGGCGCTCGATGACCCTACCCACCGACGAGATCCTCCGCTTTCTGCCGGAGCTGCGGCGATACGCCAGTGCGCTCACGGGCAGCACGCGATCGGGAGACGAGTACATCCGCGTCGCCCTCGAGACGCTGGTCGAGGAGCCGTGGCGGCTGCAGCCCGGGAGCGAGGTGAAGCTCGAGCTCTATGGGCTGCTCCATCGCGCTCTTCAGATCTGCCGTTTTCAGGAATGGGCGGGCCCGACAACGTCGGATGCCAGCGCCGAGGTGCAGCGCCGCCTGATGGCGCTGTCGCTCCTGAACCGCAAGCTCCTGCTCCTGGTGGATCTCGAGGATCTGCCGGTGAGCTCGGCCGCCGAGCTGCTGCGCCTGAGCGAGGATGAGGCGGAATGGCGGCTCGCTGCCGCGCGCCGTGCTCTTGAGGCGTCGCAGCCTGCCTTCGCGCACGCGGACGGCCGCCGGCGAGCCCGGCGCTGGATGTCCACCGCCCGTGGGATCGGAGTACCGGCAGAGATGGCCAATGCCAGCGATAGGGCTGTCTAAGCATCGACAGCAGGGGTACGTATCGCGGTGAACGCGGTCGAACGACGGGACGACGAGGGAACTCGGCTTGGCAGACAACAAAGCTACCATTCTGGTCGTGGAAGACGACGCGGACGTGCGGGTCGCGGTCGTGCAAGTCCTGGAGCTGAGCGGCTACCGGGTGCTCAGCGCTCGCGATGGGCACGAAGCACTGTCCGTGCTTCGCGATAATCCGGGCATCGATCTGGTGTTCAGCGACCTGGTCATGCCGGAGGGCATGAGCGGCTTGGAGCTGGTACGGGAAGCACAACGGGTGCGGCCGGATCTGAAGATCCTGCTGACGTCGGGGTATTCGGCCCGGGCCGTGCTTGGCGACAGCGGGCCTGACCTTCCGCTGATCAACAAGCCCTACCGTCTCGCCGAGGTCGTTCGGCGTATCGGCGAGGTTCTCGGCCGAGACTCGAGCTGAACGGCGGCGCAGGCCTTCAGTTCGCCTCGCGGCGGAGCGGAACCACCTTACGCGGCATGTCGATCTTGGATCCGAGCACGACGCGGAGCGTGGCAACCAGCTCGGCCGCCAAAAAGGGCTTCTGCAGGACCGCAGCCCCGCTGATGCCGCGCAGGGCCGGCAGGTCGGAGCGGCCGGTGATGAACAGGATCGGCAAACCGGCGTGCTCGGCTCTTACCAGGGCCGCCGTGTCGGCTCCGTTCATCCCGGGCATGGCGAAATCGATCACCACCACCTCGAAGGCGCTCGCCCGGAGCGCCTCGAGCACCGCGGCGCCGCTGGACACCGCCGTGACGGTGCAACCGTTGTCGCCTAGGGCCTCCGCAATCACCTCTCTCACTTGCTCGTCATCATCCGCCAGCAGCACGCGAATTCCCGGATTGTCGAACTGGACCGCGGGCCCCTCGCTGGGCAACTGCCGGGGACGCGCGTCGCTCCGAGCTCTCGGCAAGTAGATCCGGACGGTCGTGCCGCGCCCGACCGAGCTGTCCAACTCGGCGATGCCGCCGGATTGGCGCGCGATGCCATAGACCTGCGACAGGCCCAGGCCCGAGCCCTTGCCGACATCCTTGGTAGTGAAGAACGGATCGAAGGCCTTGGCCTTCACGTCCTCGGTCATGCCGATCCCGGTGTCGGTAACCGCGACCACCACGTAATCGCCGGGCTCGAGACCGTGGCGGCGATTCAGAAACCCGGTCCGGTGATTGGCGGTCTCGATGCTAAGGCTGCCGCCGTCCGGCATGGCGTCGCGCGCGTTGATCGCCAAGTTCAAGATCGCGCTCTCGATCTGGTTGGGATCGACCAGGGCGGGCCATAGTCCTTCTGCCAGGCCGAGCTCGACGCGGACCGTGCCCCCGAGCGTGCGAAGAAGCATCT
>DATMMM010000331.1:0-11753 GCA_035569735.1 Allostellaceae bacterium
GACGTCTACACCATCGAGGCGGCGATCCCCGGCGACACCGCCGCGGGACCGGTCGAGGACACCGGCTGCAAGATGGTGCATCCGGCCTGAGCGGCCGGTGACATCCGTTCCGCCGGCGCGCAGCCCAGGGCACGCTCCGGCGGCTACGGGTGGCGGTTGATCGGACCCCGCAAGAGGCGTCCCGATGCTCACCCTCATCCTCTACAACGTCACCAACGGGCTGATGCTCGGCGCGTTTTACGTGCTGATGGCGCTCGGCCTGTCGCTGATTCTCAATCTCAGCAATGTCATCAATTTCGCGCACGGGAATTTCCTGGCGCTCGGCGCCTATATGGCCCTCGAGCTCACGAAGGTGATGGGTTTCTGGGGTGCGTTCCTGATCGCGCCGCTGCTGACGGCGCTAGTCGGCGCCGCGGTCGAGCTGCTGATGCGCTTCGTCTATCGGCGCGACCCCGTCTACAGCCTGCTGCTGACCTTCGGACTCGCCTTCGTCATGCAGGGGCTCATGCTCTGGTGGTGGGGCCCGACGCCACAGGAGATGCACATGGTGCCGGCCTTGGAAGCGCCGGTGAGCCCCGACCTGTTCTTCATTACGTGGTATCGGGTGTTCATGGTGGGCATCGTCATTGTTGCCGTGATCGGCATCTTCGCGTTCCTGCGCTACACCCGGGTGGGATTGCGCATCCGGGCCGGAACCCTCGATCTCGACACCGTGGCGGCGCTCGGCGTCAACGTGAAGCTGCTCCGCACCGTCAACTTCACGGTGGGCTGCCTGCTCGCGGGGCTGAGCGGCGTGCTCGCCACCGGGGCGATCGGGATCAACCCCAACATGGGCGATGATCTGCTGATGCCCAGCTTCATCGCCATCATCATCGGGGGAGTCGGCAGCCTGACCGGGACGCTGTTCGGCGGATTGCTGATCGGCTTAACAGCGGCGCTCACGGCAGCGGTCTACCCGGCTGCCAGCGAGGTGGTGATCTTCGTGATGCTGGTCCTTGTGCTGCTGATCCGGCCACGCGGCCTGATGGGCGAGGAAGGGATGCTGTCGTGAGCAGCACGGCCACCGTTACCGCGGCGGCGCAGCAACCCGCACCGAGGCGCTGGCTGCCGCTGGCGGCGGTTTGGCTGGCGCTGATCACTACCCCCGTCTGGTTCCCGCTGCTCGGTGGCTATACCGCGCTCGCCGGCAGCGTGCTGGTGTTCGGCCTCGCGGCCATGGGGCTCAATCTGCTGCTGGGATTTACCGGCGTCTTGAGTTTCGGTCATGCCGCCTATTTCGGGCTGGGCGCTTATGGCGCAGGGCTCACGCTCAAATACGTGGCGCCCAGCACGCCGCTCGCCATACTCGCCGGAACCTTGCTCGGTGGATTGGCGGGAACGCTCTTCGGCATGCTGATCGTGCGCCGGCGCGGCGTTTATTTCGCCATGTGCACCATCGCGTTCGGGCAAATCTTCTACTACATCGCCTACAAATGGAACGACTTCACCGGCGGCTTCGACGGCTTGCGCGGCTTCCATCGCGAGCCGATCGGACTCGGAGCCCTCAGTCTCGATATCACGGACGGAACCCGTTTCTACTACTTCACGCTCCTCATTTTCACCGGCGCGGTGGCGCTGATGGGCCTGCTGCTGCGCTCTCCTTTCGGGCGCACCCTTCGCGCGATCCGCGAGAACGAGCGCCGCGCGCGCTTCCTCGGCATTCCCATCGAGCGGCATATCTGGCTCTCGTTCTCGATCTCCTGCTTCTTCACTGCGCTCGCCGGCACGCTTTATGCGCTCCTCAATAACTTCGCGGATCCGCTCGCGCTGCACTATTCGCTCTCGGGTTTCTTCGTGATCATGGCGGTGCTGGGCGGCATGCGATCGTTCTGGGGACCCTTGCTGGGCGCGGCAGTGTTCGTGGTACTGCGGGATTTCCTCTCCTCCTGGACCGTGAACAATTGGATGGCCTTCCTGGGGGCCGTGTTCATGTTGTCGGTGCTCTTCTTCCCGCGGGGCATGCTGGGCATGCTGAAGCGGCGAGGCGTCGAATGACCATGCTTCAGGTGCAAAACGCCTCCAAGAATTTCGGCAGCCTGGTCGCGGTGCAGAACGTCTCGCTGCTCGTCCAGCCGGGCGAGCTCAGGGCGATCATCGGCCCCAACGGCGCCGGCAAGACCACCTTCTTCAACTTGATCAGCGGATATCTCGCGCCCAGCGCGGGCACGATCGTGTTCGACGGACAAGACGTGACCAGGGTCCCGGCCCACCGCCGGGTCGGGCTCGGCATGGCGCGTACCTTTCAAGTCACCGAGATTTTTCCCGAGCTCACGGTGCGCGAGAACGTGCTGAGCGCGGCCGAGGTGGCGGCGGGGCAACGCTTGCGCATGTGGAGCGCGCGGGCGGACGCTGAGCGCGCCGACCGCGTCGTCTCGGAGATGTTGGCGCTGGTCGGACTCGCCTCGAAGGCGAACCGGTTGGTCGGCGAACTCTCGCACGGCGACCAGCGGGCGACGGAGATCGCCATGGCTCTGGCGCTTCGGCCGAAGCTTCTCCTGCTGGACGAGCCGACAGCCGGCATGGGCGACCAGGAAACCTACGAGATCACCGGGCTGATCCGCCGGCTGCATCGTGACAATAAATTCACCATCGTGCTGATCGAGCACGACATGCGCGTGGTGTTCCATCTGGCCGATCGGATCACCGTGCTCGATCAGGGTCGGCTGCTGGCGGAAGGCACGCCCGGCGAGATCGCGGCTTCCGCGGCAGTCCAGGCGGCCTATCTCGGCGAGGCCGCATGAAACCCCTCGAAGCAGCGGGCGTGCACAGCTTCTATGGCAAGAGCCACATCCTGCACGGCGTCGGCCTCGAGGTGAATGAAGGCGAGATCGTCACTCTGCTCGGCCGCAATGGCGCCGGCAAGACCACCACGCTCCGCAGCATCATGGGTCTGACGCCGCCGCGCGAAGGCAGCGTCAAGATTTTTGGGCAGGAGGCGAGCCGCATGCCCACCTTTCAAATCGCCGGGCTCGGCGTCGGCTACGTGCCGGAGGGGCGGAAGATCTTCGCCAATCTTTCGGTGGAGGAGAACCTGAAGGTCCCCCTGGTCCGTCCGGGTTCCTGGACGATCGAGCGGGTGTTCAAGACCTTTCCGCGGCTCGCGGAGCGTCGGACCAATAAGGGAAGACAGCTCTCCGGTGGCGAGCAGGAGATGCTATCGATAGCGCGCGCGCTGGTGCTCAACCCCAAGCTCCTGTTGCTGGACGAGCCGAGCCAGGGCTTGGCGCCCCTGATCGTCAAGGAGGTCTTCCGGATCATAGGATTGATGCGCGCGGAGGGCATCGCGGTGCTGCTGGTCGAGCAGAACGTCCGAGTGAGCCTTGCGATCGCCGATCGCGCCTATGTGCTCGACCACGGAGAGATCGTCTACCGCGGCAGCGCAAAGGAGCTCGCCGCCGACGAGGAGCGCGTACAGGCCCTGGCTGGAGCCAGCGCCGCGAAATGGTCGCACGAGGAGCGGCCTCCCGCGCCTGCGTAAGAAGGGCGCGACTCGGCTCCCGAGTCGCGGCCGAGTCGCGCCTCAAACCGTGCCTTCGCCTAGAAAAGCGGCAGACCTAGTCGGGCGGAAATGACGCTGGGCAATTCAACGCACGCGTGAGCGACTCGTGTCATCGCGAGGGGTCCATCGCGCACCCACTCGACTCCTCACCGCGGCATCCACAGCCTTCGACTCGTTGGATCGCTAAGCACATTTCGAGTGCTGGCATGCGGCTGCTCACTGGACCTTGTGGTCAGCCCACCGCCACCCCATCGTTGTTTGGAGTGTGGTTGTTGGGTCACAGTACGGAGGTAATAAACCAGTCTGCCTTTGTAACACCTTGAGATTGCCACTTTTCGTGACGATTATATGAACTTCGGTCACCGGCGAGGCTTTGAGCTCGTCGAGCTCGCGGCCACGCCTGAGAGACCAAAAAGGTTCTTCGCCGGCGAAGTTGGTGGAAACCGGGTCGAGGGCAAAATGGGTCTTTGCGCGCGAGCTCAGCTCTATGGGCTGCACGATTGGACCAGGGCGAGGTGTGGGGTTTCTGCCCCGGCCGACCACGTGGGGCCTGCGCCGAAGATGGCGCACAGACGTCACGAATCGCCCCCGGAGTTCGCGGCACACGGCTTGCAACGCATCCCCGGTTGGCGCGTTCGATGGCATGCCCTCGCCTGGGGCGCCGTGGAGGTGGTGCAGAAAAAGGTCTTTCCGGGCGGACCGGCAGCAACGGGCGCGGGGTGGCGGGGAGCCAAGGTGCGAGTCTGGCAGTACGTGAAATTTCTTACATCAAAGGAAATCTTCGGTCTGGTCTTTCGTTTTATTTTAAGAGTGGGTTAAGTGGGCTGGTCTAGAATCATCGTTAATGCCAAGTAAAGCTCCTGGCATGGATCGGCCAGAACGGCGAGGTAGGTCATGAACGCGCACGACGAACTCTCGAGTCTCTTTGCTCGCCTCTACGAGAGCGAGAAAGAAACTGAGATCTCCCTTGAGGACTACCTCAAGGCTTGCGCGCGCGAGCCGATGGCATACGCCAGCGCGGCGGAGCGCATGCTGGCTGCGATCGGCGAGCCGCAGCTCATCGACACGAGCCAGGAGACGCGGCTCGGGCGGATCTTCATGAACCGGACGATCCGGGTCTACCCGGCGTTCCAGGATTTCTACGGAATGGAAGAGACGATCGAGCGGATCGTCGGCTTTCTCCGGCATGCGGCGCAAGGGCTCGAGGAGCGCAAGCAGGTGCTCTATCTGCTGGGCCCGGTCGGCGGCGGCAAATCATCGCTCGCCGAGCGGCTCAAGCTCCTGATGGAGCGCATGCCCATCTACGTCTTGAAGGCGGGCAAGGAGATGAGCCCGATCTTCGAGAGCCCGCTCGGCTTGTTCGACCTCGAGCGCATGGGCGACCTTTTGGAGCGGCGCTACAGGATACCGACGCGCCGGCTCACCGGGCTGACGTCGCCTTGGGCCTTGAAGCGCCTCGACGAGTTCGGTGGCGACATCAACAAGTTCAGCGTGGTGAAGATCCACCCCTCGCGGCTGCGGCAGATCTGCATCGCGAAGACCGAGCCCGGTGACGAGAACAACCAAGACATATCGAGCCTGGTCGGAAAGGTCGACATCCGCAAGCTCGAGTTCTTCAGCCAGAACGACGCCGACGCCTACTCCTTCTCGGGGGGTCTCAACCGGACCAGCCAGGGCATTCTCGAGTTCGTCGAGATGTTCAAGGCGCCGATCAAGATGCTGCATCCGCTCCTGACCGCGACCCAGGAGAACAACTACATCGGCTCCGAGAACATCGGCGCGATCCCCTTCAATGGCATCGTGCTCGCGCACTCCAACGAGGCGGAGTGGCAGGCCTTCAAGAACAACCGCAACAACGAGGCCTTCATCGACCGCATCTGCGTCATCAAGGTGCCCTACTGTGTGCGCGTCGCCGAGGAAGCCAAGATTTACCAGAAGCTGCTCACGAACAGCGAGCTCGCCAGCGCGCCCTGCGCGCCGGGAACCCTCGACATGCTCGCCAAGTTCTGCGTGCTCTCGCGCCTGAGGGCGCACGAGAACTCGAATCTCTACTCCAAGATGCGCGCCTATGACGGCGAGAGCCTCAAGGACAGCGATCCCCGCGCGCGCACCGTGCAGGAATACCGCGACGCCGCCGGAGTCGATGAGGGTATGGACGGCCTCTCCACCCGCTTCGCCTTCAAGTCGCTGTCGAACACCTTCAACTTCGACACCCAGGAGGTTGCGGCCGATCCCGTGCATCTCATGTACGTGATCGAGCAATCGGTCCGGCGCGAGCAGTTCCCGGAGGACACCGAGAAGAAGCTCCTGAGCTTCATCAAAGGCGAGCTGGCGCCGCGCTACGCCGAGTTCATCGGCAACGAGATCCAGAAAGCTTACCTGGAGTCTTATGGCGATTACGGCCAGAACCTGTTCGACCGCTACGTCGCCTACGCCGACGCCTGGATCGAGGACCAGGACTATAAGGACCCCGACACCGGGCAGCTGATGGACCGCGAGATCCTGAACCAGGAGCTCTCGAAGATCGAGAAACCCGCGGGCATCGCCAATCCCAAGGACTTCCGCAACGAGGTGGTGAAGTTCGCGCTGCGCGCGCGCGCCGCGAACGCCGGCAAGAATCCTTCATGGACGTCGTATGAGAAGCTTCGCGAGGTCATCGAGAAGCGCATGTTCTCGCAAGTCGAGGATCTGCTACCGGTGATCAGCTTCAGCTCCAAGCGGGATTCCGATACCGAGAAGAAGCACAGCGACTTCGTCGAACGCATGACCTCGCGTGGCTACACGCCGCGCCAGGTGCGGCGCCTCGTCGAATGGTACATGCGTGTCAACAAGGCTGGGTAACGCGTCCTGGAGTTCAATGGGCAAATGAACATCATCGACCGCCGTCCCAATCCTAAAGGCAAGAGCCTGCCGAACCGGCAGCGTTTCCTTGAGCGTGCCAAGCACGAGATCAAGGATGCGATGACGGAGGCGCTGAAGCGCCGCAAGGTCGGCCAGAACGCCAGCGGCGAGAAGGTCAGCATTCCCGGCCACCGGATCAACGAGCCGAGCTTCCACAAGGCTTCGCAAGGCGGCATGCGCGACTACGTCGTGCCCGGCAACAAGGAGTTCGTGGTCGGCGATCGGATCAAGCGGCCGCCGAGCGGCGATGCCGCGCGCGGCGGAGAGGCGAGCCCGGAGGACGGCGGCGAGCAGGATTCATTCGAGTTCGTGCTGTCGAAGGAGGAGTTCCTCAACCTCTTCTTCGACGATCTCGAGCTGCCGGATCTCGTCAAGACAAAGATCACCGACCAGGAGTCGACGCAGCCGGTCCGCGCGGGCTTCTCCGTCAACGGCAATCCGTCGGCACTCAACGTGAAGCGCACCATGCGGAACAGCTTCGCGCGGCGCATTTCGCTGAGCCGGCCGACGCTGCGCGAGATCGCAGCGCTCGAACTGCAGGTGCAAGCGGCGTTCGACGCGGACGATCCCGAGGGTGCCGAACAGACCAAGCTCGAGCTGGAGGCCGCGCTCCGCAAGACCCGCCGCGTGCCCTATATCGATCCGGTCGACGTCCGCTACAATCGCTTCGAGCGGACGCCCAAGCCCAACACCCAGGCGGTCATGTTCTGCCTGATGGACGTGTCGGGCTCCATGACCGAGCAGATGAAGGACCTCGCGAAGCGGTTCTTCATGCTGTTGCACGTGTTCCTGACGCGCCGCTACAAGCACGTGGACATCGTGTTCATCCGCCACACATCGAGCGCGCAGGAAGTGGACGAGGAGACCTTCTTCCATAGCCGCGAGACCGGCGGCACCATCGTCTCAACCGCCCTCGAGGAAATGATGCGCGTGGTCCGCGCCCGCTATAATCCCGAGAACTGGAACATCTACGCGGCCCAGGCCTCGGACGGCGACAACTACACCGAGGACAGCGACCGCTGCGCCTCGCTGATGGGGAACGAGATCCTGCCGATCAGCCAGTACTTCGCCTATATCGAGGTGGGCGCCGAGGCGACGCTGCGGCACGGCTATCCGAGCGCGCCGACCGACCTCTGGCGGACCTACGACGCGATAAGCGCGCAGCACCAGAATTTCGCCATGCGCAAGGTGGCGGATCCCGGACAGATCTTCCCCGTCTTCCACGAGCTCTTCTCCAGGCAACGGGAACGTGCCGCATGACCGGTGCCGTCGACGTTATCGAGCGCAAGCCTTTATTCGAAGGAGCCGAGTGGGACTTCGACAAGATTCGGCGCGTGCATGACGTGATCGAGGAGATCGCGGTCAAGGAACTGGGCCTCGACATCTATCCCAACCAGATCGAGGTGATCACCTCCGAGCAGATGCTCGACGCCTATGCATCGGTGGGATTGCCGCTGATGTACCGGCATTGGAGCTTCGGCAAGCGATTTGCCCGCGAGGAAGCGCTCTATCGGCACGGCCTGCAAGGTCTCGCCTACGAGATCGTCATCAACTCGAGCCCCTGCATCAGCTACATCATGGAGGAGAACTCCATGGCGATGCAGACATTGGTGATCGCCCATGCCGCCTTCGGACACAATCACTTCTTCAAGAACAACTACCTGTTCCGGCAGTGGACGGACGCCGACGGCATCCTGGATTATCTCACTTTCGCCCGCGACTTCGTCGCGCGCTGCGAGGACGCCCACGGCGTCACCGAAGTCGAGCGCGTGCTGGACGCCGCGCATGCCCTGATGAACCATGGCGTCCACCGCTATTCGCGGCGCGCCAAGGACAATCTTGCGGACGAGCGCCGGCGCGCGGAGGAACGCCGCCTGCACGACGAGCGCACCTACGACGACCTTTGGGAGCGTGTGGTACCGAAGCGCCAGACCGAGGACATCGATGCCGCCCAGCTCGAGAAAGAGCGGGCGGAGACCCGCCGCAAGCTCGGCCTGCCCGAGGAGAACCTGCTCTATTTCCTTGAGAAGCGCGCGCCGCGCCTACAAGGCTGGCAGCGCGAGCTCGTGCGGATCGCCCGCCACATCAGCCAGTACTTCTATCCGCAGAAGCAGACGCGGATGATGAACGAGGGCTGCGCCACCTTCGTCCACTACGAGATCCTCAATCGCTTGCACGAGCGCGGTCTGGTCACCGACGGCGCCTTCCTCGAGGCGATGCACTCGCACACCAACGTCATCTTCCAGCCCGAGTTCGACGACCGCCGCTACAACGGCATCAATCCCTACGCCCTCGGCTTCGCGATGATGCAGGACGTGAAGCGCATCTGCACCGAGCCGACGGACGAGGACCGCGAATGGTTCCCGGAGATGGCCGGTAACGGCGACCCCTTCGGGACGCTGCGCGAGGCGTGGGCCAATTATCGGGATGAGAGCTTCGTGCTGCAGTTCCTGAGCCCGAAGCTCATGCGCTCGTTCCGGCTGTTCAAGGTGCTGGACGAGGCGAGCCAGGACGCGCTGGTGGTGGATGCGATCCACGACGAGCGCGGCTATCGCGAGCTCAGGAGCGCGCTGGCGCGTCACTACGACCTCGCCCGCCAGGAGCCGGATATCCAGATCGTTGATCTGGATCTCGCCGGCGACCGCCGGCTGATCCTTCGCCACATCGTGCACGACGGCGTGCTGCTCGACGAGCCCACCTGCAAGGCGGTGCTGGAACACCTCTCGACGCTCTGGCATTACGGCCTCGCCCTCGAGGAGACCGATGCCGCCACGGATAAGGTCCTCAAGACCCACGAGGTCGCGGCGCGAAGCCACTGAGGCGAGTTGTCTCTCCGACGAAGCCGTCAAGAAGCGGGGATCGGCCTCACCGTTTCAGCTCGATCACCGGACCGCAGCGCCGCCCACCGCCGGCGCTGAGACAGTCCTGCTCCTTGTTGAAGTCGTGAAACTCGATCAGCAGCTCGCTCAAGGCGATCGTGGTGAGGATCGCGATGATGATGAGGAGATAGCGGGTAGTCATCGGCTCGCACGCTAGCGGGCTCGGTCGATTGACACAAGCGGCCGCCCTCGGTTGCACGTCCAATTACATACGGTAGGGTGCCGGCGTCATGGCCTCACCGGATATTGCCTCCTGGCGATCGCGGCTGCCGGTCGCGGAAGCGGCACCGCGCGTCGTCGCTGCGTTGGCCGAGCACGGCGCCGCGGTGCTGGAGGCGCCGCCCGGTGCCGGCAAGACGACCCTCATCCCGCTCGTGTTGCTCGAGGCTCCATGGCTGGAGCACCGCCGCATCCTCATGCTCGAACCGCGGCGGCTCGCCGCCCGCGCGTCCGCGCGGCGCATGGCAGCGATGCTCGGCGAGCGCGTCGGCGAAACCGTGGGATATCGCACGCGGCTCGATACCAAGGTTGGACCCGGCACGCGGCTTGAAGTGGTGACGGAGGGAATCCTCATCCGCGCCCTGCAAGCGGACCCCGCTCTCGAGGGGATCGGGCTTGTCGTCTTCGACGAGTTTCACGAGCGATCTCTCGATGGGGACCTTGGTCTCGCGCTGACACTCGAGGCGCGCCGCGTGCTGCGCCCGGACCTGCGCCTCCTGGTGATGTCGGCGACCCTCGATGGCGCGGGCGTGGCGGAGCTCTTGGGCGGCGCCCCGGTGATCGCGAGCCCCGGGCGGATGTTCCCGGTCGAGACTCACTACCTCGACCGCCCTCCTGCCGACCGGATCGAGGACGGCATTGTGCCCGCAATCGAGACCGCGCTCGATCGCGAGAGCGGCAGCCTGCTGGTCTTCCTGCCGGGATTGCGCGAGATTCGCCGGGTCGAGCGACGGCTTCAGGAGCTCGATCTCGGCCCCGAGGTCCGCGTGACGCCGCTCTATGGCGATCTCCCGCCAGCGGCGCAAGACGCGGCCATCGAGCCGGCCCCGCCAGGTGCGCGCAAAGTGGTGCTGGCAACCTCGATCGCGGAGACCAGCCTGACCATCGACGGGATCCGCGTGGTGATCGATGGCGGCTTGACACGGAGGGCTCGGTTCGATCCGCGCACGGGGATGACCCGGCTCGTCACCCAGCGCCTATCCCAAGCAGCCGCGGAGCAGCGCCGCGGCCGTGCAGGCCGGCTCGAGCCGGGCGTCTGCTATCGCCTGTGGCCCGAGCGCGAGCAACCCCTGCTCGCCCCGTTTACGCCACCGGAGATCCTGGACGCCGACCTTGCGCCGCTGGCGCTCGAGCTCGCAGGCTGGGGCGCGGCCGATCCGGCATCGCTCTCCTGGCTCGATCCGCCGCCCGCCGCCGCCTACGCCCAGGCCCGCAGCCTGCTCGCCGAGCTCGACGCGCTCGATCAGAACGGCCGGCTGACCGCGCACGGGCGCACGATGGCGGCGCTCGGATTTCATCCCCGCCTCGCCCACATGATGGTGCGCGCGCGAGAAATGGGTCACGGTGCGCTTGCCTGCGACGTGGCCGCGCTCCTCAGCGAGCGCGACGTGCTCAGATCGAGCGCGGGAAGCCGGGATTCCGACCTGGGGCTTCGCCTGGAGCTGCTGAGCGCGCCCGCCGCGATACGCCAGCTCTCGCCCGACGTCACGGTGGATCGGGGGAGCCTCGAGCGCGCGCGGGAACAAGCGCGGCAATGGCGGCGCCAGCTCGGGGTGCGCGATCAAGCCGGCCCCCGAGCCGCCGCGGGCATCGTCGTGGCGCTCGCCTATCCCGACCGGGTCGCCCAGCGCCGCGGCGCGAAAGCAGGATCCTTCCGATTAGCGAGCGGATCGGGCGCGCTGTTGAATCCCGCGGACCCGCTCGCCACCGAAGAATTCCTGGCTGTCGCCGAGCTCGACGGCGATCCGCGCAACGCCCGCATCTTCCTGGCGGCACCGATGACGCGAGCGGAGATCGAGACGGTCTTCGCAAGCCATATCGAACGGATCGATCTCGTCGCCTGGGATGCGCGCGATGAGGCGGTGTCGGCGCGACGGCAGGAGCGTCTGGGCGCGCTAGCGCTGCGTGACGATCCATTGCCGGACCCGCCGCGGGCGGCGATCCGGGCAGCGCTGCTGGATGGCCTGCGTGAACTCGGTCTCGACGCGCTGCCATGGACGCGCGAGGCTGCGACGCTTCGAGACCGCATCCGTTTCGTCCGGCGCATCGAGGGCGATGATTGGCCCGATCTGTCGGACGCCACGCTGCGCGCCGGCCTCTCGGACTGGTTGGGCCCATTCCTCGACGGCATTACGCGGCGCAGTCAGCTTGGCCGACTCGACCTCACGGCCACGCTCAAAGCCATGCTGAGTTGGGAGCAGCAGCGCCGACTCGAT
>DATMMM010000332.1:0-11017 GCA_035569735.1 Allostellaceae bacterium
ACGATCCCGGGCGGCCCGGCCGACCCGGCATCCTCCCGCGCAACAGCAATGCCGCCGACGACCCCGCCGCCTATCGCGCCTTCACCACGCAGTTCGACGAGACGACCAACGCCGAGGATCTCTGCGATCCCGAGGAGCTGACGCGGCTCAGGAGCCTGCTCGATCAGCAGCTCGCCCATCTCCAGAGCGTGATTGCCCGGCTCGCCAACCGGCTGCAGCGGCGCTTGTTGGCCAAGCAGACGCGCGCCTGGGAGTTCGATCTCGAGGAGGGCATCCTCGACGCGGCGCGGCTCTCGCGCATCGTCACCAACCCGGTCTATCCGCTCTCCTATAAGCGCGAGAAGGAGACCGACTTCCGAGATACCGTGGTGACGCTGCTGATTGACAACTCCGGCTCGATGCGGGGCCGGCCGATCACGGTGGCGGCGATGAGCGCGGACATCCTCGCCCGCACGCTCGAGCGCTGCGGCGTCAAGGTGGAGATCCTGGGCTTCACCACCCGCGCCTGGAAGGGCGGGCAGTCGCGCGAGCAATGGATCGGCGCGGGCAAGTCGGCCAATCCAGGCCGGCTCAACGACCTCCGGCACATCATCTACAAATCGGCGGACGCGCCCTGGCGGCGTGCGCGCCGCAGCCTCGGGCTCATGCTGCGCGAGGGCATCCTCAAGGAGAACATCGACGGCGAGGCGCTGCTCTGGGCGCACAACCGGCTGCTTGCGCGCAACGAACAGCGGCGCATCCTGATGGTGATCTCCGACGGCGCGCCCGTCGACGACTCCACCCTCTCGGTCAACCCCGGCAACTACCTGGAGAAGCATCTGCGCCAAGTGATCGAGGAGATCGAGCGCCGCTCGCCGGTCGAGCTCACGGCCATCGGCATCGGCCATGACGTCACGCGCTACTACCGGCGCGCCGTCACCATCGTCGATGCCGAGCAGCTCGGCGGCACGATGCTGGAGCGGCTCGCCGAGCTCTTCGATGAGGATTCTCGCACCGAGGAGCGCACGCCACGCCGCACGGGCGCGCGCGTGCATTGAGGCGACGCGCGTAGCCGATCTCTGATCGAGTCACTGAATAACGGACGCGGCGCGCGCTATGCGACGCCGTGCGCCTTGAACCAGGCGAGCGTGCGGGCCCATCCGTCCTTGGCGGCTTCCGGCCGATAGCTCGGCCGGTAGTCCGCATTGAAGGCGTGCGGCGCGTCGGGATAGATCATGAACTCGCAATGCTTGTGGGCGGCCTTGAGTTTCGCCTCCATTTCCTTGACCTGCGCCACAGGGATGTTCGAGTCGGCGCCGCCGTAGAGGCCGAGCACCGGCACCTTGAGCCTGGCGACGAGGTCGAGCGGCCCCTTGGGCGTGATCGGGCTGTCGGGGTGATTGAGGAACCCGTACCAGGACACCGCCGCCTTTAGCTTCGGGTTGTGGAAGGCGTACATCCAAACCTGCCGTCCGCCCCAGCAGAAGCCGGTGACGCCCAGCTTCACGGTGTTGGCGGCCTTGTCCTTGCGTGCCCAGGCGACCGTCGCGTCGAGATCGGAGGCGACTTCCGCGTCCGGCACCTTGTTGATGATCTGCTGCAAGATCTGGGATGTATCCGTGAGGGCCCTGGGATCGCCCTGCCGCGCGAAGAGCTCGGGCGCTACCGCGAAGTAGCCGACCTTGGCGAGGCGGCGGCAGATGTCCTGGATGTGCTCGTGCACGCCCCAGGCCTCATGGATCACCAGCACCGTGGCATAGGGGCCCTTGCCGTCGGGCCGGGCGCGGTAGCCGGGGATGGTGCCATCGCTGACGGGGATCTCGACCGGACCCGCCACGAGGCCGTTGGTGTCCGTGGTGATGACGGTCTGCGCTTGCACCGGCTGGACCGCGAGCGCGAAGCCCGCGGTGATGCCGGTCACGACGAAATCGCGGCGCGAGAGCCTGATCTTTGGTGCTCGGCTCTTCGGATGCGGGCGCTCGATGCCGTCCATGAATTCCGCCTCCCTAGGTCACGATGATGACCCGGGGAGGATACATAGGGCGGCGGAGGGTGCCAGGAAATCCGTGGCCGCGCGCGCGGCCGCTCGGCAGACTAGGCACACTCCGACCCATCGCCCGAGGGAGGAAGCCGCCAATGACCGCCAATCCACGCTGGAAGCACCGCCCGCCCGGATCGACCTGGGGCGACTTCGGCCCCGGTGACCAACGCGGCCGCCTCAACCTGCTGACGCCGAAGAAGGTGCTGGAGGGGATTGCCGAGGTGAAGGAGGGCCGCCCCTTCTGTCTCTCTCTGCCGCTCGACTATCCCGGTGGCAACAAGCTCAACCCGCGCCGGCATCCGCCGAAGCTGCAGCCGACCATGCGCGATGGCCGGCCCAACATGAACTTTCCCATGCGCACGCTGGACAGCCGCTGGACCGACGTGATCTCCGACGACGCGGTCTTCCTGCACCTGCAGTATTCGACCCAGTGGGACAGCCTCGCCCATGTTGGCCAGATGTTCGATGCCGACGGCGATGGCGAGCCCGAGATGGTCTATTACAACGGCTATCGCGCGGGCGAGCACATCGTGGGGCCGATCGATTACCGCGGCGGTAAGGAGACCGCGGTCGCGGAGGCACCTGGCGCGCGGGCGCTCGGCGTCGAGAACATGGCGACGGCCTGCATCCAAGGTCGCGCCGTGATGATCGATCTCGAGGCGCATTACGGCCGCGCCCGCAAGCTCGTGGGCTACGACGATCTCATGCAGGTGCTTGCCAAGGACAAAGTCGTCGTGGAGGAGGGGGACATGGTCTGCCTGCGCACGGGCTTCGCCCAGATGATCCTCGAGATGAAGAAGAACCCCGACGAGAAAGCGCTGCACGAAAGCTGTGCCGCGCTCGACGGCCGCGACCAGCGGCTCCTGAATTGGATCACCAAGAGCGGTCTCGTCGCGTTGATCGCCGACAACTATGCGGTCGAGGCGTTCCCCGCGCGGCCCTGCGAGGCAGACCACTGCGCCTCGCTCCCGATCCACGAGCACTGCCTCTTCAAGCTCGGCGTCAATCTCGGCGAGATCTGGTACCTGACCGAGCTCGCGGATTGGCTGCGAGCGCACGGCCGCAACCGCTTCCTCCTGACCGCGCCGCCGCTCCGGCTTCCAGGCGCGGTGGGATCGCCGGCAACCCCTGTCGGGACCGTCTGATCAGCCGCGCTCCACCAGCGCGTCCGCTACGACGATGCCGGCACCGCGAGCGCCCACCATCACGGGGTTGAGGTCGATCGAGGCGATGCGGCCCTCCGCAGAGGCGATGAGGACGCCGAGCTTAAGGGCGGCCTCGGCCAGCGCGTCCGCATCGAGAGGCGGCTCGCCGCGCACACCCTGAAAGAGCGGCGCGATGCGCAGGCGCCCGAGCGCCTCGAGCGCGTCCTCGCGCGAGAACGGCGGCAGCAGCACCGCGACATCCGGCATCGCCTCGACGTACTTGCCGCCGTCGCCCAGCATGACCACCGGGCCGAAGACCGGATCGAGCCTGGCGCCGAGGGCGCACTCGCGGGCGGCCGTCGCCATTGCCGCCACGATCACGCCGTCACGCGCGACACCCAAGGCCTCGAGCTTGCGCCATTGCTCCGTGAAAGCCGCCGCGACCGCCTCCTCGCTCGCCACTCCGAGCGCCACCAGCCCGTGCTCGCTCTTGTGCGGTACCTCCGCGGAGCAGGCCTTGACGGCAACCCTGGGCCCAATCGCCCGGAAGGCCTCCCGCGCCTCCGCCTCGTTGCGGCAGAGCCGATGCGGCACGACGCGAATACCGTGTGCCGCCACGAGCGCCAGGCTTTCCGCCTCGTTGAGGAACCGCGCGGAGCCCTCGGGCGCGCGCACGGTCATCGGCGGCATCGGCGCCACCGGCGGGCGCCGGAGCAGGTCCGAGTGCCGCGCGAGCTGGTGGAGGGCGCCGATGGCCTGGGTCTCGTCGGCGAAGACCGGTACGCCCGCGGCACGGAACGGCGCGGCCACGCTCGGCTGTGGGATCGCCATCGCGACCGGCTTGCCGGTCGCTCGGGAGAACTCGGCGGTATCGCGCGCGAAGGCCTCGACGTCGTAGCCCACGCCCGCCACGGGGATCGCGATCATGGCGAGGTCGGCCGCGGGGTCGCGTCCCACGATCGGCAGGACCGCGCCCAGCAGGCGATTGTTGGCGAGCAGCGCCGCCGTGATGTCGATGGGATTGCTGAGGGTGGCAAAGCCCGGGAGCACTGCGGCGAGCTCGCGCTGGGTCTCTTCCGAAAGCGCTGCCAGCGGCATGCCGAGGTCGGCGGCGATGTCCGCCGCCATCACGCAGGAGGCGCCCGAATTGCTGATCGCAACCAGGCGGCGGCCCTCCGGCCGCCAGCCCTTGAGGTAGAGCTCCGCGGCATTGACGAGATCGGGCACGTCCTTCGCCCGCCAGATGCCGTGGCGGCGGAAGAAGGCATCGACCACGCGATCCTCGTTGGCGAGCGCGCCCGTGTGCGAGCTCGCGGCTCGCTGCCCGGCCGCGGTGCGACCGGCCTTGAGGGCGACCACCGGGACCCCGCGGCGGCGCGCGGTCTCCGCGACCTCGGCGAGCGCCGCCGCGTCGGCGATCGATTCGAGATAAAGCAGCAGCAGACCGACCGCGGGATCCTCGAGCACGGCGCGCGCGAGCTCGGCCGCGGTCACATCGGCGTCATTGCCGGTGGCGTGCGTGTGGCGTACGCCGATGCCGCGCGCGCGCAAGAGGCCATAGGGCACCACGCTCATGGCGCCGCTTTGGCTCACGATCGCGACTGGTCCGTCTTGCGGCGGCGACTCCAGGAACAT
The DNA here is from genome assembly GCA_035569735.1 of Allostellaceae bacterium. GTDB lineage: Bacteria > Pseudomonadota > Alphaproteobacteria > ATCC43930 > CGMCC-115725 > DASZHJ01. The sequence goes on from DATMMM010000332.1 coordinate 4,801, forward strand.
GGTGGAGAAGCTCGCGATCGCACCGGTGCCGAAATTGGCGAGGCCTTGCGTGTTGGGACCGACGAGTCGCATGCCCGCGGCGCGCGCCGAAGCCACCATTGCGTGCTCCTCGGCCCGGCCGGCGGGGCCGGTCTCGCCGAAGCCCGAAGCCATGACGATCGCCACTTTGACCCCGCGCTCGGCGCAGGCCGTCACCGCCATCACCGCCGCTTGGCCGGGCACCGCCACGATCACGAGGTCCGGAGCCTCCGGCAGGCTCGCGAGATCGGGATAGCTCTTGTGCCCCTGGATCTCAGCGCGGTTCGGATTGATCGGATAAATCGCGCCGCCGAATCCGAAGCGGCCCAGATAATGAATCGGTCGCCCGCCGACCTTGTTAGGATTCTCGGAGGCGCCGATCACCGCGACCGACCGCGGGGAGAGAGCAGCGCGCAATGTGGATGGCGATGTCATGCGGGGCTTCGTCACGTGGACCGAGGTTGGAGGTCATAAAGATCGCGGCCGCCGGACGCAATTGCGTCACAGCGAGGCTGCGGCAGGAAGGCGCGCCTCGTTAATGTGGGCAGGTCGCTAACCAATTAGGACAGGGTTCTGACGGAACCCTCTGATTTGACTGTACGACGCCGCGCAAAAAACACGCAGCCAGTTGCTTTTGATGGTGGGCGGGCCAGAAATAGTATGCCATTAGTGGTGTCGGTAAGATTCGTTAATAATTTCCGAGGCCTGTAAGGTGGTTAATAAAATATTGCTAGAACAGAAGCTCTCAAATGCTTTAGAGTTTCAGGCATAAACGAGACGAGGATCGCCGCAGAATTTCCGGGAGCGTTAAGGCGGAGCGCTCTGCAGGGTACAAGGGGATGGTCCGATGAGCGCGCAAATCCAGCTGGTTGAGCTTGGCCGCACCAGCGTTCCGTTGCCGAACATCAGTCCGAGCCGGACGGATACGCAGCCCGCGCGGGGCGAAGCCATCACGCCCGCGACGGTGGAAGCGCGGCTGCGGGGAATTCCATTCGAGGAGATGGAAGCGGTCTTCGACGGCAGCGAAGGCGTGCTGTTCGCGTATTTCAATTTTGTCGGCCGGCCGAGCTTTACGCAGGGCATCCTCCGCGACATCGCGCGCATGCAGGACATGGTGCGCACGCTCTTCGCGGCAGGCGGCGGCGCCGCTCCGGTCAAGTACATCGTTTGGGATTCGCGCATGCCCGGCGTCTGGAACCTGGGCGGCGATCTCGACTTGTTTGCGACCTTGATCCGGCGGCGCGATCGCGAGACGCTGATGCGTTACGCCCGCGCGGTGGTGGAGGAGGGTTATTCCAACGCCACCAATCTCAACCTGCCTCTGATCACGGTGGCGCTCGTGCGCGGCGACGCCCTGGGCGGCGGCTTCGAGGCGGCGCTATCCTCGAACCTGATCGTCGCCGAGCGCAGCGCCAAATTCGGTCTGCCGGAGATCCTGTTCAACCTGTTTCCGGGCATGGGCGCCTATAGCTACCTGGTGCGCCGCATCGCGCCCGCTCAGGCCGAGCGGATGATCACCAGCGGCCGGATCTACACGGCCGCGGAGCTCTTCGAGCTCGGCGTCGTCGACGTGCTCGCCGATGACGGCCACGGCACCGAGGCGCTCTACGAGTTCATCGGCCGCAACGGCCGCCGCCACGCCGCGCACCGGGCGATCTATCGGGCGCGCGATCGCGTCAATCCCTTGAAGATCGACGAGCTCATGGACATCGCGGTCACCTGGGTCGACACGGCGCTCGACCTCTCGGAAGCGGACCTGCGCAAGATGTCGCGGCTCGTCTCGGCGCAAGACCGTCGGCGCGATCGCACGGCGGCCGAGTAGCACGCAATCGGTTGAGGGGACGGGGAAGGGGGCGGCGCGGCTGGTTAGCCGCGCCGCGCTTCCTGCACTTTCTGGCGTAGCGCGGCGTCGAGCTTGGTGTACTCGCCGCGCAGCTTGTCGAGCAGAGCCGCGCCATCCTTCTCCAGCTGCTGAGCCGTGAGGTCGCGCAACGCGAACAGCGTGCGATAGAAGCGCACGGCGCCGATATGGGCGGCGCTGCTCCGGAGCGAGTGCGCGTGGTCGCGGAATGCCCGCAGGTCGCGCTTGGCGGTGGCGCGCGCCATGTCGTCCAGGATCTCGCGCACGTCGGAGCGGAAATTCTCGATCACGTCGTTGAAGAAATCGCTGCCGGCGCCCAGCGCCTTGAGCGCCTCGACGGCGGCCTCGTCCAGCACCGCGCCGCCATCGGCGCCATAGCGCGGATGCTGCGCGATCGGCGTCACCACGCCGGGGGCGGCGGGCTCCGTGCCGAGCGTGCCGGCCGCCACGCGCTCGCTCACGGCCTCGATGGTCGCCAGCAGATGCGACGCCTCGATCGGCTTCGTGAGCACGCCATCCATGCCGGCCTCGCGGCAGAGCCGCTCGGTCTGGCTGGTGGCGTCCGCGGTCAGCGCCAGGATCGGCAGCCGCGGCTCCTCCAGATGCGCCATGCGATAGAGCTTCGCGGCTTCGTAGCCGCTGAGCTCGGGCATGTTGATGTCCATCAGCACGAGGTCGATGCCGGACTGGTCGAGGATCTGCAGCGCCTCTTCGCCGTCGTTGGCGGTGATGCAGGTGTGGCCCGCGAGCTCCAGGATGCGGTGGATGATCATCCGGTTGGGCGCGTTGTCCTCGGCCAGCAGGATCTTGAGCGGACGGTGAGTAAGCGTGATCTCGCCGCCTTTGCGCTCCTCGTCGCCCTCGATCGCCGGCGCGTCCGTTTCCGGCGCCGGCAAGGCATGCAGCGCGCGCCGCAATCGCGCCTCGTCGAGCGGCTCGCGCAAGAGCCCGCTCACGCGCGCCCCGGCGAGGCTCGCCAGCGACTCGATGTGTTCGGCGTCCGCGAGCAGCAGCGCGAGCGGCTCGAGCCCGTTGCCGCCCACGCGCGAGGTCACGCTGAGCGCGTCGACCGGGTCGCGGCGGGCGTCGACGAACAGGATCGAGCGGCCGTCGTCCGCCGGTCGCGTCTCGATGAATTGCGCGGCCGCGGCCACGTCCTTGAAGTTCCTGAGCGTGCCGCGCCAGGCCTCCACCTGCTCGTGCAGCCAGGTCGAAAGCTCGGCATCGTCGGTGACGGCGAGCACGAGCCGGCCGTGCAGATCGAGGCTGTCGCTGGCGGGCTCGGGCTCGCGCAAGAAGGCGAGTTCGACCGTGAAGGTGCTGCCTTTGCCGGGGACGCTCGTGAGCGACACCGAGCCGCCCATCAGCTCCACCAACTGCTTGACGATCGCGAGGCCCAAGCCGGTGCCGCCGTAGCGCCGGGTCACCGCGCCGTCGGCCTGGGTGAACAGCTCGAAGATCCGGCTCTGCGCCTCGGCGGGAACGCCGATCCCCTCGTCGCGCACCGCGAGCCGCAGGCTCGCTTGGCGCTCATCGACGGAGAGCGCATCCACGGTGAGGGAAATCCGGCCCTTGTCCGCGAACTTGATCGCGTTCGCCACCAGGTTGGTGACGATCTGCCTCAGCTGATGCGGCCAGCCCCTGAGCGCGTAGGGCAGATCCGGATCGACCCGGCAGTCGAGCTTCAGGTCCTTGGCGCCGGCTTGCGGACGCAGCATCGCCAAGGTTCCGTTCAGCACGGCGTGAAGATCGAAAGGCTCTACGGTGGGCGCGAACTTGCCGGCTTCGATCTTCGAGATGTCGAGAATGTCGTTGATGAGGGCGAGCAGCGCGCGCGCCGAGGAGTTCATGGTCGCCAGCATGTCGCGCTGGCGCGCGTCGAGCCGGGTGCGCCGGAGGATCGCGTCCATGCCGATCATGGCGTTGAGCGGCGTCCTCAGCTCGTGGCTCATGATGGCGAGGAACCGGCTCTTGGCGGCGTTGGCGGCGTCAGCCTGAGCCTTCGCCTCGGTCAGGTTGCGGATCAGCGAGGTCAGGTAGGCCGGCAGCACCAGGAGCGCGAACAGCAGACCGAAGGCGAGCGGCAGGCGCTCGTACCAGAACGGCGTCGTGGCGATCACCGCGCAAAAGCCGACGAAGGCGATGGCGGTCGACTGGAAGAGCGGCCTCAGCCCGTAGCGCAATCCGTAGCCGATGCCGAGCCAGAGGTAGAGTCCGAACCAGGCCGCCGCCGATCCGCCCCCGAAGTGCAAGTAGATTGACAGAAACCCCAGATCGACCAGCATAGCGAGCTGCCGCCGCCACAGCGACCGGCCCGGGCTCATCATGAGGTGCAGCAGGATGAGCCATCCCACCACCACGCCGATGCCCATGGCGAGCGCCGCCGTCGCAACGCCGGCATCGTCGGGGTTCAGGCTGAGCGCCCCCATCGCGTAGTCGAAGACGATGCTGCCGAAGATCACGCGGATGATGATCTGCTCGTGCTCGCTGTCCTCGCGGGCCGCGAGGTCGCGGGCGATCGCGCCGAGACCACGCCAGAGCATGGCGATCCCGCATGCGATGGCGCCCAGGAGCAGGGCCGCCATCAGCGGCAACCCGCCGAGCGGGAACAGCGGCGCCTGATGCTGGCCCCAGAGCAGGAAGGCGAGTTGCGCGGGGGACGCGATCGCCACGACGACGATGCTGACGAGGATCCACGCGCTCTGCCGGCGCAGCACCGGATCGAGCGGCTCGGGGGCGGATTGCGTCCGGTGCTCGATCACGGGTCGATTACCCCTTTGATCGATGGCGCGGTCCGCTCAGGGCGCGGTGGCGGCGTCGGGAGCGTGTCGCTCCGCCGCGCGTGCCGCCTCGAGGGATACCGAGCGCCCGGCCGGGAAGGTCACCATCACGGTGGTGCCCTCGCCCTTCCGGCTCTTGATCTCGAGCGTGCCGCCATGCAGCTCGACCAGCCCGATGGCGAGCGGCAGACCGAGGCCGGTGCCAGCATGCTTGCGGTTCCAGGTGCTCGCCACTTGGCCGAAGCGGGTGACCGCCGTGGCGATCTCCGCGTCGTCCATGCCGATGCCATTGTCGATCACCTCGATCCTCACCGCGCCCTCGGCGATGCCGGCTCGCAGCATCACGCGGCCGCTGGGATGGCTGAACTTGAGCGCGTTGGTGACGAGGTTGAGCAGGATCTGCTTGAGCTTGCGCTGGTCGGCCCTGAGGCGCGGCAGCGCGCTGTCGATCTCGGTATCGATGGTGACGTCGAGGGCGCCCGCGCGGTCGGACACGAAATGCAGGAGGTTGCGCGTGATCGCCGCGACGTCGACCACTTCCTCCTCGAGCTCGAGCTTGCCCGCCTCGAGCTTGGAGACGTCGAGGATGTCGTTGATGATGCCGAGCAGGTGCTCGGCGCTGTTGCAGATGTCGCGCGCGTAGCCGGAATACTTGGTGTTGCCGAGCGGCCCCAGCACCTCGTCCGCCATCAGCTGGGAGAAGCCGATGATCGCGTTGAGCGGCGTCCTGAGCTCATGACTCATGTTGGCCAGGAACTCGGTCTTGCTGTGGTTGGCGAGCTCCGCGTCCTCCTTGGCTCCCAGCACCGCGAGCTCGGCCCGCTTGCGGTCGGTGATGTCGAGCGACACGGTGACCACCAGCATCGGCCGCCCGAGATCGTCGTCGAGCACGGCCTTCTCGGTGAGCAGCACGCGCTCCTCGCCGTTGATGTCGCGGATCGGCGTCTCGAAGGGCGCGGGCGTCGCCTCGCCGGCGATCAGCATCCGATCCATGTCGGCGGCCTGGTCGGCCTCGCGGCCGGGGCGCAGCTCGGTCGGCGTGTGGCCGATAATGGCCTGGACGGGGCGACCGAGGGCCCGGGCGAAATACTCGTTTGCGAACACGAACCGCCCGGCGGCGTCGGTGGCGCTTACCCGCATCGGCACGGCGTCGACCACGCGCAGCAGCAGCTCGTGGCTGTGGCGGAGCTCGTCCTGATGACGGCGCTCCTCCTCGATCATGCGCTCCTCGAGCGAGGTCGCGCGCTGCTTCAGCAGGAGCTGCTGACGGCGTAGGGTCAGCAGATTGCGCGAGCGCACCCGGAACTCGTGATGATCGACCGGGCTCAGCAGATAGTCCGTGGCGCCCGCTTCGAGCGCGCGGTAGCGGAGGTCCTTGTCCTCGTAGGCGGTGATGACCATCACCGGCACGTCGACGCAGCTCTCCAATGTCCGGAAGCGGCGGATGAACTCGGCGCCGTCGAGCTCGGGCATCTTGAAGTCGGTGATGACGAGGTCGGGCTCTTCCTTGGCGGCGGCGGCGAGGGCGGACAGCGGGTTGTCGAACGTCCGGACCGCG